>JACCZZ010000113.1 GCA_013695715.1 Chitinophagales bacterium
ACAAAAAGATCATCGCCTACCAATTGCACCTGTTTCCCAAGGGCGGTTGTCAATTTCTCCCAGCCAACCCAATCATCCTCTGCCAATCCATCTTCCAGTGAAATGATGGGATATTTTTTAATCCATAATTTCCAATATTCAATCATTTCATCTGAGGTAAACGCCTTTCCATTTGATTTGTGGAATACATATTTGTTTTCCTTTTCATCCCACATTTCTGAAACCGCCGCATCCATCGCAATCCAGATGTCCTTACCAGGTGAGTAACCAGCCTCCTCAATTGCTTTTAGAACCGTTTCAATAGCTTCCTCATTAGATTGAATGTTGGGTGCGAAGCCGCCCTCGTCCCCAACATTTGTAGAATATCCTTTTTTCTTAAGCACGCTTTTCAGTTGCTGGAATACCTCTACTCCCATCCGTAAAGCCTCAGTGAAGCTATCGGCTCCGAGTGGCATGACCATAAATTCCTGGAAGTCTATCTTGTTGTCTGCATGTGCTCCACCATTTAATATATTCATCATAGGCACAGGCATAACGTGTGCATTTACACCACCTACATATCTGTAGAGTGGCAGGCCGATTTCATTGGCAGCAGCATGAGCAGCGGCAAGTGAAACCGCTAATATTGCATTTGCTCCCAGCTTCGATTTATTCTCAGTTCCATCTGCCTGCCTCATGATTCGGTCAATCATCTGCTGCTCAAAGACACTTACGCCAATCAATTCTTTTTCTATCACGTCGTTCACATTCTTTACAGCTTGCAGAACACCTTTCCCCTGGTATCTTGTTTTATCTCCGTCACGAAGCTCAACAGCTTCATGTTTTCCTGTGGAAGCTCCCGAGGGCACTGCAGCACTTCCCTGAATCCCATTCTCGGTGATTACTTCTGCCTCCACCGTAGGATTTCCTCTGGAATCGAGCACCTGCCTTGCATGAACTGAGACAATGAGGGACATAGTTTTGTAGTAAAAACAGATTAGAAAAAATTCACTTAATGATGAGGTGGTAAAAATAACCCTGATGTATTAAACTGGTTAGCGTGATGATATTTATTTTCCAAGACCAGATAAATTACTTTATATTATGAACTGCATAGAAATAAAAAGGATCATATGCGAGCTTCCTAATCTATATTAAGCTATTTACAAATATAAGCGCATATGATATTATTTTCAGGCGACTTATATAAAACGTCAGATAAAAAGATAAGCTTGCATATCGCCTTAGGGTATACCAGAGATATAATTACGTTGTCAAAAAAAATAGCGAACCGCGTCTGTTGCGCTTAGGGCTTTCTAGACCCGGCAGGTTTCAGCGATTCGCCAGAGTACAAAAATTACCAAAAGGGTTTAACTCCCCACTCCAATTTGTCATACTATCACCTGTCCACAATTATGTATAGGCTTATAATTCATTTGCAACGACTGCTATAAATCTTTGACCTTCCGGCAGTTAATTAAAATCTTTATACCTTTCATCTGCCATATTACTATTTAACTCCTGCCTTTCTCTCATCAATTGTCTCCAGGATGAAAAAACTACTACACTATTTCTTAATCACCCTCTTAGTCGTAGGGAAAATAACCACTGCCTCTGCTACCCATGCCGCCGGAATGGATTTGAGTTATATATGCACGGGCAACAATCAATATCTTTTTTATGCTACCTTTTATCGGGATTGTATTGGAATAGAAGCCCCCTCGTCTTTGCCTATAGATATTAGTTCAGCATCTTGTGGCTACAACCAGACTTTTAATGCTGACTTATCCTATTCGACCTTTGGTTCTGACTCAATATCGCATCTTGCAGGTCTTTGCCCTGATCTCAACAGCCAGTGCCTTGGGGGTAATTACACCGGCTATGAACAATATATTTACGCTGTGCAGGTTGTGTTGCCCTTTGATTGTAGCGACTGGATTATTGCCACGCATATAAGTGCACGAAATGAAGCGATCACCAACCTTCTTACACCGGGGGATTACGATCTTTATGTAGAGTGTCATTTAGATAATTCTAATGGGGTGTGTAATAATTCTCCTGTTTTTAGTACTATCCCTATAGCCTACTCGTGTACCAATCAGCTCTTTGTCTATAATCATGGGGCCTTCGATCCTGATGGTGATTCACTGGTTTATACGCTGGTTAATCCACTCGATACACTTAATGGCCCTATTCCATATTCACTTGCTGGATTTAGCCCCACCTATCCCTTGAGTACCACTTCAGGTGCATTGGATTTTGATCCGGTAACCGGCCAGATCAGTTGTGTACCCAGTGAAAATCAAATAGCGGTGATTTCATTGCGGATAGATGAATTTAGAGACGGGGGCTTTGTAGGGAGTACCCAACGGGACCTGGAGGTAGTAGTTAAAACGTGTAATAATAATGTACCTGAGATTCCTTTGGGAATTGAAAATCTTATGGGGGGTGCCCTCCTCGATTCCAATACAGTAATTGTGTGTCCGGGAGGTACAGTAGATTTTGATCTTGTTGGTATTGATATAGATGGTGCTGATTCATTGACAGTAACTACAAATCTTGCTACCACCATCCCTGCTGCGGTTTTCAGTAGCTCTGGTGACAATCCGATTACAGGACATCTGACATGGCAAACTGCCGCCGCTGATTCCGGTTTTTATGTTTTCACGGTTACAATTTCCGATGATGGTTGCCCAATTTCAGGGCAACAGGTTTACTCATACACGATTCAGGTGTCGAAACCCCTGGTTGATGCCGGACCTGATACTTCAATATGCGCATCTAATCCTGTTG
>JACCZZ010000118.1 GCA_013695715.1 Chitinophagales bacterium
TCTAAAAATAAAAGGAGGCTCTGCATCTTCAGCGAAGAAGTTTTCCCTAATTTAATTTAGCGAACACCTAAAGCAAAGTGGCATTTGATCAGTTGAGATCGAATAACTCTAATAAAAACTTGAGGCATTCAATTTATCCATGTAATATATGAAGGGTTATTATTTAGTAGAAACACAGATTATTGTTAAGCAACAATCTTCGATTTTAGAGCTGTAATCTTTTGATAGATCCTGTTAAAGAATTTATTGCGCTCTCTTTCTGATGAGCCGCTAAGCAGCATTGATTTGCCAATTTGCTTATGCAAAAACGATTTTGCTTCCCTGCAAAAAACCCGATGAAATACTTGATTGGCTCGTTGCTTCACACGCTGAAAGAACACAGTTTGTATATCCTGCGTCTTTTAAAATAAAACTTTGCGGTTTTTTGCGTAAATATAAATACCAGAGTTAAATTTATTGCAAAAAATACGAAATCATACCTGAATAAGCAATAAAGTAATAAAACTCTAAGGCTTTACTGCTTTAGTGGATATATGCGCACCTTATTTGCAAATATCTATTCCTATGCGGCAATGATCCGTTTTTAAGGGCTGGTGAGTAAGCCCATCTTTGTTTCATAATTTATAAAAACAAACACGCAACACTGTTAACCACAACCTATACTTACTATGAAACTATCAACTAAAGACGTATTTACTTTAATCACAGGTGCAAGCTCAGGCATCGGTAAGGCGCTTGCAGAAGCATGTGCACGACGGGGAATGAATCTGGCGCTCGTAGCTTTGCCAGGAGCGGAATTATCAGAAACAGCAGATTACCTGCGTTATACCTATCATGTGAAGGTTTATCATTTAGGCGTTGATCTTACCCAAGCAGAAGCCTATGAAGAAGTGCTGGAGTGGATCAATCAGCATCACTTACCTGTTAATATGCTAATCAACAATGCCGGAATTGGTTGCACCGGTGCTTTTGAAACCTTTTCTTCTGAATTCTATTTTAAGCAAATTCAGCTTAATGTGGTCGCACTCACTTTGCTTACACGCTTAATGTTCTCTGAATTAAAAAAACATCCGAAGGCATACATTTTCAATGTTGGTAGCCTTAGCGGGTTTTTTTCCGTACCCTTTAAAGATGTATATGCTGCGACAAAGGCTTTCGTGATCTCCTTTTCTGAATCCCTCCGGCATGAATTGCAAGATACTGGCATTCACGTTAGTGTGTTATGTCCCGGAGGAGTGAACAGTAATGCTGAAACTGCGAAACGGCTGAAGCATCACGGATGGTTTGCACAGGCAAGCGCACTAACGTGTGAACAAGTGGCGGAAGAAGCAATTGAAAAATTGCTGCAGAAAGAATCAGTAGTAATTCCGGGCAGATGGAATCGCTTGTTTATGATGCTTGATAAGATTGTCCCTGCCTTCATTACGAATATAATAATCAGATCAGAATTTAAAAGATGTGCAATGGCAATTTGATCAGTTCGACTATTAACGAGAAAGTTGTTATTAAAGTAAATATATTTTGTAACAGGTATGAAGATTTCTTGAAATCATATTTTAGACATTGAATAATATTTCTGCATTTGTTTCTAAATAAAAGGAATAAATTTATATTCACATATGATTTAGCAGTATGCCAGCCCACCTAAATATTACGTGTTACCCTTACCAATCCTGATTCGAATTATTCCATACCACATTTCATAAAATAGATATCCTAATGAGAACCTATTCACAAGTCCTTTTCTTATTGCTCTTTCAATTTCCAATTTACTTCACCGCTTTTGCACAATGCACAGGCTGGGCAAAGACGGCTTCAGGGGAGAAGGAAAACTCAGCATGGGGCATCACTCTAGACGAACAAAAGAATTCTTACGTCGCCGGATTTTACAATGGCCCTACAACCTTCGGAAACCTAACTGTAAATGATAGTGGCTTGTTTGTGATCAAGAATGATTCACTTGGCAATCAACTTTGGGTTAAAACCTTTCCAGGCTCCTTCTACGAAATTTTTTCTTTTATCAATTACACTGCCGAAGGAGTTTATTTGGCTACTACTTTCGATTCATCCGCAACCTTTGGCAGCACCATACTTACGACTTCAGGGAACTACGGCATTGC
>JACCZZ010000130.1 GCA_013695715.1 Chitinophagales bacterium
CCTAAAAACATTCTTGAAATAGGCACCTTCACAGGATATTCAGCCATTTGCATGAGTGAGGGTTTACAAGAGGATGGTATACTGTATACTATTGACATCAATGAAGAGCTTAAAGAAATGGCAGAACGATACTTTGAGCAGGCTGGTATTCGTGATAAAATAGATTATAGAATAGGAAATGCTACTGACATAATTCCAGAGCTGAATGTATCGTTTGATCTGGTATTTATTGATGCGGATAAAATCAACTATACTAAATATTATGAACTTGTTTTTGACAGGGTGAACAGCGGCGGCGTAATACTTGCCGATAACGTGCTGTGGAGCGGGAAGGTAATAGAACCTGTCAGAGACGCTGAAACCAATGCCCTAATGGCTTTCAATGATAGGGTTCAGCAAGATCACAGAGTAGATAACGTTCTGATTACTCAACGCGACGGGCTGATGATGATTCGTAAGAAATAATTCAAATTCTTAACAACAGATTGATTACCAATGAGGACTGCAAGAAAGAAGATAGGATTCATATATTCATTTGTTGCCTTCACCCTATTATCATTGATGTCTAAATGGTTGATTGCGCAGACATATGATGAAACGGTAGAATCTTACATCACTCAATATAAAGACATAGCTATTGAAGAAATGTGGCGCACGGGAATACCTGCCAGCATCACACTTGCTCAGGGTATCATCGAAAGCAATGCAGGTAAAAGTCCGCTTGCTACTGATGCAAACAATCACTTCGGAATTAAATGTCACGATAGCTGGATTGGGGAATCCTATTCTTACGATGACGATAAAAAGAATGAATGCTTCAGGAAGTATCCTTCGTCGCTGGAGTCATATAAAGACCATTCAGATTTCTTAAAAAACCGGGGTCGCTATGCAATTCTTTTTTCTTACGGGATTAATGATTACAAGGCTTGGGCAAAAGGCTTAAAAGCATGCGGGTACGCTACAAATCCACGTTATTCAAACATACTTGTAAAGTGTATTGATGATTACGATCTGCATCAATGGGATTTGAAAGAAGAAGAGCGACTTGTATGGTTCGCCTCTTTAAACAATGCAGATATAAAACCTGAAATAAAGGAATCAGGAAACCCGGAAGTGGTAAATGCATCTCCTTCAAGTTGTAATGCTGAAGAAAGAATTGCTATTTTCAATGACATTAAATCAGTGCTTTTATTGAATGATGAGTCCTTAAAAGATCTTGCAACAACATATGAAATAGGCATGAAAAGGCTTATGCGTTATAACGATATTATTGATGAAACGATGATACATGCTGGTGACCGTGTTTATCTTCAACCCAAGCGCCTGAGTGGTGATGCGGAATTCCATACCGTAGAGTCAGGAGAAACGATGCTCTCTATTGCCAGGGATCACGGCATACAACTGGATGAGCTTTATAAGAAAAACCAAATGCTGATGGGTAAGCAGCCTGAAATCGGAGAGGTGCTATATTTAAAAAAATTTAGAGACAACAAGCCCGCTTTAAGCAGCGAAGCTGATAATACATTGCCTTCCTTAAACACTAAACCTGATTTCAACATTACAACTCCTGAACTTTACATAGTTTCAAAAGGTGACACACTCTATTCTATTTCTAAGAAATATAATGTTAGCATTGAAGCCCTAAAAGAAATGAACAAGATGAATACTACAACATTACAGGTTGGAGACAAGCTTGTGGTTTCACAATAGCTTCTAAATAATTGAGAGTAGCTTATATCTATTTTATTTTACCTTCTTTAACATCCTCCATTAATTGCCTGCATGTTTCCTCTACTGATTGTTTAATTGGCGTGAACCTGAAATTTGTGACGTTTTTGATTTTAGATGAATCATGATATTGACGAAGCTGCGAGAGACGGGCTGTTTCTTTAGAAAATAAGGCTGGATAAGGTAGAAATTTACTGCAAAGTGATTCAAAGCGCCAAAGGAGTTCAGACAGCAGTGGTGGAACATTTATGTGTGGCGGCTTTTTTCCCTGACATTCGGCAATAAGAAAAAGAAAATCTTTATACGTCCAATCTTCCGCACTAATAATAAACCGTTCATTTTTAATCTCACTTTCCATCAGGTACACCATCAGTTTCACTACATCCTCCACAGCTACAAAACCACAACCGCCTGAAGTATAAAAAGGCATGCCTTGCCATATCTTAAGAAAAAAGGCTGGAGTACCTTCCAGCCAGTTACCACTACCAATGATAACTGCCGGATTTATTACAACTGCATTTAGTCCCTCTGCAACACCACGCCATACCTCCCTCTCACCAAGATATTTGCTGATGCCATAGTTTGAACTTACAGTATGCTCACCTTCAATATTTTCATTTATGGGTAAATCGGCGGTATTTGCGGCAATAGCCGCAACCGAACTTACATGAAGCAGTTTGCGAATTTTATGATGAAGCGCTACGTTTACAACGTTGGCAGTTCCTTCAACATTTATCTCCCTTAATGAAGCTCGGTCTTTAGATTGAAAGGAAACTTTTGCGGCACAATGATAAACCTCGTTGCATCCCTCCATTCCATCTTCTAATAATGGCAGATCGAGAACATCACCCTCTATCCATTCTATTTTCTCAACGAAGGATTTTTCTAATAAAAGCAGTGTCTGCTTCCGCTTCAAGGCTCTTACATGTCTGCCCCTGGTTACCAATTCACGAAGCAGATGCATACCTAAGAAACCCGTTCCACCAGTAACAAAAATCATGAATGCTCTTTCTTCAGAAATAATAAAGCCCCGATAAGATTACTACTCCGGGGCTTTATTTCATTTCTTGTTAACTATACACTAACGGTAGCAAGCTTCTTTTGAGCCGACTGATAAATCTCTCCGCCCACAGAGTCTGCTGTGGCTCCTGTTACTGATGATAGCACATTAACCTCATTTCGTTGACGAAGCGCACCCATGAGGGAGATTAAAAGCGCTTCTTTGAATTTGATGGTTGCCGGATCAGGAACCACCAAGGGAACTGAGGAATGATAATTAATACGCTCAAGGAGGAACTTATTAAAGGCGCCCCCACCGGATACCAGCATTGAATGGGTTTCGTCTTTCGTAAGAAACTCCGTCGCATAAATGTTTTTAATATCTTTTCCAATCTGCAAAGCGATATGTTCAGTTGCTGTTCGCAGCTTGTCTTCTACCTGCATCCGGTATTTCTTAAAAATGGGAAGAAAAATTTTAGTAACCCATCCCCCGCCAATAGATTTAGGATACGGTTTCTCATAATACCATTGTGCGTTCAGTTCATTCAGCAAGTCGTGATTGACATTCCCGGACCGAGCAATGGAGCCATCTTTATCGAATTCAAGATCTATCTCAGATGCCAGCGCATTCAAAACCATGTTTGCACCACAAATGTCGAAACCAATTATTCTATTATCAAGTTTGCAGCTAATGTTGGCAATGCCGCCTATGTTAAGGCAGAACTTAAATTCACCAAATAATATCTTGTCACCTATCGGGGCAACAGGCGTTCCTTGCCCGCCTAATGCAACATCAATAGTTCGGAAGTTGCATACTACGGGATAACCTGTTTCAGCCACAATAGCACCACCATCACCAATCTGGCTTGTCATCTGATTTTCAGGTTGATGGAAAACAGTTTGGCCATGCGAGGCAATGAAATCAATTTTTCCTTCAAGCATATTCTCCTGGATGAATTT
>JACCZZ010000137.1 GCA_013695715.1 Chitinophagales bacterium
ATAAAAACTTTCCCATTGCGGTCGAACCACATTCCGGGTGCGGTGCCATTGTAATTTTTAATTGGGATGCAATTATCCGGAAGCTCTGCCTGGCTGCGATTGCTTTCCAGCATAGGGCGGTTCAGCCGGTTGAAATATGTTTCTACCATCTCATAAACCTCTTCATTAAATACAAGCTTGCCACCAAAGTAATTGCATAATGTATGCTTGGTAATATCATCTTTTGTAGGTCCTAGCCCTCCGGTAATAAGAATGAGATCGCTGATTCCGGCAGCTTCTTTTAATGCATCAATAATGTCTGATTTTACGTCTCCCACAACAATTTTTCTGACCACATAAACTCCTATTTTATTTAATTCCTGTCCCATCCAGGAGGAGTTAGTATCAACTACCTGTCCTATCAGTAATTCATCACCGATGGTTATTATAGATGCGTTCATATATTATACTACATTAACATTTACCAAGAGGGGAAATATAACTTGTAATCTATTGTACAGTTAATTTTATTCCTTCTCTAATTTAAAAATCCTTTGGCATGATTTTGATACTTTGATCAAAAATATTAATCATGCTTCGGAATTTCTTAATCCCTATAATTGCTTGTTCAGTAACATTATCTTCATGTGCACAGGTTACAGTTCCTTCCTCCACTACACCTGTTGAGAAAGATACAAAAAGACCAGGCGCTACTTCTTCTCCAGCCACTTCTCCGGCTTCTACTTCAACGCCATCTTCAAGTACTACTTCTCCATCTGGAGGATTATTAGGGCAGGGATCAGACCAAATTGTTAATGGATTGAAAGAAGCTTTGAGTTTGAGCGCGATCAACAGCTCCTCCATACTTTCTGTTGCAGATGGATTTTTTAAAAATGCCGCCATCAAGATTCTTATGCCACCAGATGCCAAATTGGTAGAATCAAAACTTAGGGCAATTGGTTTGGGCGATCAGGTAGATAAGATGATTTTAAGTATGAACCGTGCTGCAGAAACTGCTGCTAAAGATGCTGCACCTATATTTATTGATGCAATTAAGACAATGTCTTTTACTAATGCGATGGGGATTGTAACCGGTTCGAATGACGCTGCAACACAGTATTTAAAACAGGCTACTACTGCTCAGCTTAATTCTAAATTTCGCCCCGTAATCCAAAGTGCTTTACAAAAGGTAGAGGCAACAAAATACTGGTCAGACGTTTTTTCAACTTACAATCAACTTCCTTTTGTACAACCCGTAAATGCTGATTTAACAGCATATGTTACAGATAAAGCTTTAAATGGATTGTTTTATACGATGGCTCAACAGGAAGCAAAGATCCGTATGGATCCGGCTGCAACTGCAAATGACCTGATCAATATAGTATTTGGAAAGAAGTAACATTAGCTTGCATAAGCGCGCAATTTGATTGCTGCTTGGTACACTGCGTATCATTTTTATTTAAAATTGATTCCAGTTATTCCTCTTCGGAATCTTTAAATCCTGAAGTACAGAGGCTTTTACTCTTAAGACAAAGCTATAGCTGGGCCGAATGCCAAAAGGCACCCATTGAAGGCTCATTTCCCAGCAGTGCAAATCGCGGTAGATCTCAAGAGAAGCCGTAGGAAATTCACGATTAACAAAATCAAATGAGGTGCTTCCGTTGATTCTCCAGTTTTTTGACAAATTAAAACCTGCCCGAATGTTTAAAGTTTGGGTAAAGGTTATAGAATCTTCATTGCTTATAGTGTTTACTCTTTGAAGAAATAGGCTATAATCGAGTGTTAAATTCCATGGAATATTAAAGTTCTCGTATTCATTTTGGGAGCTTACTATGTAGTCTTCCTGCTCCGCAGTTATCGGTGGGCCTATTGTTTTTCCAGACTGAAAGGATGTTCCAACGCTGATGTTTGCGTTTGTAAGGCGGGCAAGACGATGATTCATATCCCATTCAAACTGATTCAAGCGTACTCCAAGAGTATCTGAAATATAAGGATCGAAGGTTGAGCCAAAGTTGATATTTACCTTATCTAAAAGCAAGGTTCTTCCACTAAGTGTAATCACCGACCAATTCAAAGAATCAACAGCAAGATTGTAGGAGCCGGAAAGGTTAAGTGCTTCAAGAATAGGAATTTTTTTGGTTTGCGTTACAGTATCTTTGTTTGAGAATACCTTCATCTCTAACGTATTCCCAAGGGAAAAATTTATGCCTCCAAATTTTCCAGGTGAAGGTCCGCCGTACGTAGAGCCATTGAAGATCGAGTAAGGCTGGGTTGCACCTTCCGCAGTATATTGTACAGTTTTGAAAGTATTCCATTGTGGTTGGCTGAAGTCGGGGTGAAACGAAAAACCGACGGCTGGGTTCAATACGTGCCT
>JACCZZ010000201.1 GCA_013695715.1 Chitinophagales bacterium
TAAGAACCATGCATTTCTTTTCATATTCATAAAATGTGTTTTTGTTTTGAAAAATTAATCTTGTTTTCTGTTCCATTCACAAGCTTTCTAACATTTTTTCTATGGGTGTAAATTATAATAAAAGGTACTGCAATTGCAAAGGCGACAATTGGCCAACGTTGAGTGCTTCCGAAAAGAAAGACTACAATGGGAAAAAGAATTGATGCCACCATTGAACCGAGCGAAACATATCGGAAGATTAGAAAAACAATTACAAATGCGGCTATGCATATCAATGCCTGAATCGGAAAAATTGATAAGCCTGCTCCCAAAAATGTTGCCACACCTTTTCCGCCTTTAAAACGGAGGTAAACAGGAAATATATGTCCGATAGCTGCGGTGATGCCCAGGGCCAGTTTATAGTAAAGAAATTGTTCGGAATTGAATCCCCTGCTTCCTAAATAGTAAGCCAACGAAACAGCCACCGCGCCCTTCAAAGCGTCAAGTAACAATACCATAATTCCTGCCTGTGTTCCAAGAATGCGGAATGTGTTGGTGGCACCTGCATTTCCACTTCCATGGTTACGCACATCAATGCTATAGAAAACCTTTCCTATAAAAACAGAAAAAGGAATGGCTCCTAAAAGGTAGGCAGTAACAAAAGCTATGATAATTTGAACTTCCAATAAATTCTGATGCAGTTATGACTCAGCTTACTTCTGCTAAAAAAGGAAAATTAATGCTATGATGAGTTTCCGTTCTGTCATTGCGGTTCCTCGCCTTGCAAAAATCTGATTCGGTTTACAAAGGTATTTTTCTTATTTTCTGAACCCGGATTGTATTGATAGTTCTTTCCATCTTTTGATTCCGTTCGTCTCTTATCAGGACTTACCGCTACAAGCTTTTCATTAAATTCCTGTTCACCCGCAACTACCTGCATGTTTCCTGCAGCATAGTTAAAGTAATACCAGAAGTCATCATCTCCTGCCGGAATATAAAGGTTCATATAATCTCCGCTTCGCTTATATCCCAATTCAATATATCCCGGTACCACCCGTGCAATAGATTGGTTGTCTATGAAAGCAATAGAAAATGGTGTGGTGCTGTAAAAGGCTTTGCTGGTTTTGTCCCACTTCAATTCCACATTAGAGAAGAAAATGGTATACGGCAATGCGTCACCCGATACTAAGGTTCCAGTGCTGTTGAAGGCTTCATTAAAACTCTTTTCCTTTTTCGGATCTATGAATTCAGGAATGGCTTTTTGAAAAGCCTCTGAACTATAATCTGCATCTGTTTGATCATAATTGCCCTGCAGAATAGACTTTTTCATTAAATCAAGCAGGTCCTTATCGAGATCGAATCTGATGCCTAAAGCCACATTAAAAACGGGGGCATTGTTATTTACATCTGTAGTAACCTGACCTGCCGTCATGATATCTACCATCCCGAAATTTAAACCGAGGTTCATCTTTCCTTCTGCATTTACTTTACCGGTGGCATCATTATAACGAAGCACATTGCCGCTGGGGGATTCATTCAGAATCTTGTCTGCATCACCCGCCACAAATTCTTTGCTTTTTTCATCATAAAAAACAATCCCGTTTGCTATAAATAGATTTTTATCTCTTGAACTTTTCTTCGCATTAAAAAAAGAAGTATAGAGATCGGATGAGTCTGCATCGAAAACCATTCCTGCTGTCATCGGCTTATGCGCCTCATTTTCCGGATCAGAATATGTTACAAAACTGGAGTCTTTGTTCAGATAATTATCTATTGAGAACCATTCGGCTTTAACCTTTGGATTCCTGATATCGAGTCTCGCATAACCTTTAAACTCCACTGGTTCATTGTTTGAAGTGATGTTCACTTTTCCTTTAAAATAGATTTTTGGAAGAAGGGTAAATTTTTGAGAAGTATCTATATCGCCCTTTGCATAAACATGAAATCCATTAGAAGATGAATCTCTGAAGACACCTATGTCATCTATGTTTATTTTCTGTGGCTTTGCCGTAGTATTAACATATGCATAAATGCCTGTTGCCTTGAAACTATTTTTACCATAAATATTAGCAGTAACACTATCAAACTTATGATATTCATCTATAGTATCCATGGTGATCTTTGCTCTGTTCAGAGTGCGCATTTTGGCTTCGGCTTCTACCACCACTTTTCCACTATCGGGAAAAATACGTGAATCAGCTACGTTGATAAATGAAACTTTATTCACGTTTAATATAAAGTTCTGCATATCATAGGTCGCTGATTTTCCATTAAAGGAAAGTGAATCCTGATCAGGATTCGTGGAGGTAAATTCTGCTTCGGATCCTTTTGGGGCCAGGAAGGTCATCCTCTTTTTATCCATTTCCCATTTGAATTCGTTGATCGAAGTACGGTATTGATTGTATGGAAAGGAGGTGGCAATGTCATCTGTGTTTGATTTAAAAATACCGGTGCGTTTCTCGAAATCAAGAGTAGCGCTTACATCGGTTGTTTTCAGTGCAAATTTTTTAGGGTCAAGCGACTTGATTGTAAAATCTGATGAATCGGAGTGCATCCTACTTTTCCCAAAATCTATGTCTGCTGCAGAGAGCGTGGCATCACTCCAATCCACTGTCCCTGCTCCAGAAAGCCCCGTTGACTGCAATACTAAATCACCATTCAATATTGTTTGACCATCGAATATTTTAAATGGCAGACTGTCCATTTGCACTAACATAGAATCGTTATAAGGAACCCAGTGAATGATATCCTCAGCGCCTGTTACATTGGGGTATTCAACACCACCAACGACTCCTGCCTTCATTGTAAATGACTCAACTTTAGCATTCATTGAATCGGGATAAAAAACAACATCCTTAGAAACACTTTCCGAACTGATGAAGTTGATTGATCCTTGCCCTCGAAGCCCTGTATTATCGAGGGAAATTGTATTGGAGAACGTACCCTTGCCATCATAAAGGGCAATATTGTTTTTTTCTGTTTTAAACCCAAGAGAGAGATCGTTCTGAATAGTAATGCGTTCTTTCATCTCAGGAAATATTCCGGCGGAGACGAGCTTACCATTGAAGCCGACCTTTGAAGTTTTGAATTTATTCAGTGAATCGAAAACAAATGGCTCAAGCTCGAAAAAAAACTTTTCACGGTTGTATATTCCACCAAGTGTTTTTTGATTGTCGTAATAGACATATGAGGGTTGCGTAGTTGCAAGTGATGGATATTGGGGATGCTTCAGCCGGCCAGACCGATTGTTATTGCTATCAATCTGCAGGCTTCCGGTCACTTTTTCTATAATGCTTTTTATAGGTCCTACGGTTAGTTTGCCACTCTCATCAAACTTCCCGGTAGGAATATTTATAATGACGCTGTCTACTGTCGATAAATCAATCTTAAAATTGCCGTAGTCAAAGCTGAATCCTTCGCCTGCCATGTCGAGCCGCCCGGCAAACATGGTTCCGCCGAAATCGATACCCCGGTTTTGCTTTATGATTAAGTTTTTGTCCTCCGGAAAAATTACTACAAAGCTTGTGTCACTTAATGCTATATTTTCAACACCCCGTAAATTCATATCTAAGCTTCGCATGTCAATCTCTGCATTTACGCTATCGGTTTTAGAATCTAAACGAATATTATCATAATCAACTTTCTTCTTTTTTGCATCTACATAATGAAAAGTTTTATAGCGAACTCTGACTATTTCCTTTTGATCATCGTAGTCTATAAATCCATCCTCTACAAGCTTATAAAGAATTC
>JACCZZ010000207.1 GCA_013695715.1 Chitinophagales bacterium
TTCTTTAGATGGGCCGTACATGCCAAGAACTTTTAATCCAGCTTGCCCATCAATTCTGTCATTTGTCCGCGATGATGAATATGATGCCGAATCAATACCACAAGGCCAAATCCTCTCTACCATGGCTCACCATACATAGGAACTTCTTGGTGTAGCATGTCATCATTCCATTTTTTCAATTCCTCAAAAGATGCTTTATTTGTTTGCTTCAGAATATGCTGCAACTCTTTAGCAGTTTGGGGAACCAGTGCAGATTCTTCTGGCTGATTTAAATTACCACCCATGCGGTTGAGCATTTCCGCTGTAGTAAGAGCGAGATGGTGTGCAAGTCTCGCAAGAGTTCTTCCTTCAGAATATATTCTTTGATTAAGAGAGCTATCGGTTAGATTAGCAAATAAATTTTCTGTGTTTTCTGTCTCAAATTTCCAATCGGTAAGAAAATCTTTTACAGAAGTATACATAATCACTAGCACGTGAAAATTAATAATGCAGGATCATACTCCTACAAGTTTTTGAGACATGTAAGTTCCTGTTTTTAACTTCTCTGCCACCTCACTGAAACAATCAAGAGTTTCATCAATATCTTGTTGTGTATGCACTGCAGTAGGTGTAAGTCTTAACAGCATCACTCCTTTTGGAACTACAGGATACACCACAATAGATAAGAATATATTATAAGTTTCACGAATGTCCATTATCATATTTGCTGCTTCTGAAGGAGATCCTTTGAAATAAACAGGTGTTACGGGCGTATTGGAATTCCCGATATCGAAGCCTCGCTCTCTTAATCCACTCTGCAATGAATTTACATTTTCCCAAAGCTTTGCTTTGAGCTCAGGATTTGTGCGAAGAAGCTCGAGGCGCTTTAAGTTTCCTTCTACAAAAGGCATCGGCAACGATTTTGCAAATATCTGAGACCTTGAGTTGTACCTAATGTATTCTATCACCTGTTCATCGCCTGCCATAAAAGCCCCAATGCTGGCCATTGATTTGGCAAATGTTGAGAAATACAGATCAATTTCCTCCTGAACTCCCTGCTCTTCACCTGTTCCTGCACCGGTTTTTCCCATGGTGCCGAAACCATGAGCATCGTCAACCATTAAACGAAAATTGTATTTTTCCTTAAGAGCAACAATCTCCTTTAGCTTTCCCTGATCACCACCCATTCCAAATACACCTTCGGTAATCACCAATATTGCCCCTCCTGTCTCGTTTGCCAGTTCAGTTGCACGCTGAAGCTGCTTCTCGCAACTTTCAATATCATTATGAGCATATACAAACCTTTTTCCTAAGTGCATTCTTAACCCATCAATAATACAGGCATGGGATTCCGCATCATAAACAATGATATCACGGCGGTCAACGAGGCAATCTATTGCCGACATTATTCCCTGGTAGCCATAATTGAAAAGTATAGCTTCCTTTTTGTCAACAAATTTTGCAAGTTCATTTTCCAGTTCCTCATGCAAATTTGAATTGCCTGACATCATTCGTGCCCCCATTGGATAGGCAAAGCCCCAGCGTGCAGCAGCTTCAGAATCGGTCCTTCTGACTTCAGGATGATTAGCCAGGCCAAGATAATTATTCAGGCTCCAGATGATACGTTCTTTGCCTCTGAATACCATACGGTTAGATATTTCTCCTTCAAGCTTTGGAAAAGAAAAATATCCATGAGCAATTTTAGAATATTGACCAATGGGTCCACGGTTTTGTAAGAGCTTTTCGAATAAATCCATCTATGAAAAATTAGGGTTCTGAAATCATGAAATGATTATTCACTTGTGTAGTCGCAAAAGTAACGATAAACAAACAACCGGAAGTTGGCGACATGAGAACATTTCCACATTCAGAGATATTAATAATCTTTAGAAAGTAGTAATGCAAGAAACACACAAATGCTTCGTTTTCAAGATTTACACCTATCTTTGCCGCCCATGGAATTTTGCCGGAAGAATTCCTTAAAGAGGAATTACACATTATTTTTTGTTATAGTTTCTTTAGGGTTTACTATTACAGGATGCAGCGAATATCAGGAGGTTCTCAAGAGCAGTGATTATGCTTTAAAGCTGCAGAAAGCAAAGCAATACTATGATGCAGGTCAATATTATAAAGCGCTGCCTCTTTTTGATGAATTGGTAACTTTTTACAAGGGGAGTAAGGAGATGGAGGACATCTCTTATTATTATGCATACACCCATTATAATCTTAGCGAATACCTGCTTGCAGCATATTATTTCAAAAGCTTTTCAAGCACATATGTATCAGATGCCCGTGCCGAGGAATGCTTATATATGAATGCTAAGTGTTATTATCAGATGGCACCAGATCTTGAGCTTGAGCAGTCATACAGTGAAAAAGCAATGGATGAATTGCAGCTTTTCATTAATCAATACCCTTCGAGCAAATATGTAGCAGATGCAAACCTGATGATTGACAATTTGCGTAGGAAGCTTGAGTTGAAAGCTTTCCGAAGTGCTGAGTTATATTTTAAAATGGGAAAATATAAGGCTGCGGCAGTAGCATTTAGTAACATGATGCGACAATATCCGGATAGTCCTGATTCTGAACGTGCATTGTTTATGATTGTTAAGTCAAATTTTCTTTTTGCCTTAAACAGTGTGACCGAAAAACAGAAAGAGCGGTATCAAAATACCATTGATAGTTACCAGAGCTTCACGCAAAGATATGGTGCAAGTCCATATCTGCAGGAAGCAACTAATCTTTATGAATCATCTATAAAAAATCTAAATAAAATAAAAACTGATGAACAAGAATAAACGGAACGGAAATAATTCGGCCTCTCCTATTTTAGAAACGAAAAGTGTTGCATACCTTCAAAGCAAAACAGGTAATCTATATGAATCTATCGTTGTGATTGCAAAACGAGCAAACCAGATATCTTCCACACTAAAGGAAGAGTTGCATGGTAAACTGGAAGAGTTTGCAACCACCACTGACAACTTAGAAGAAATACATGAGAACAGGGAACAGATAGAGATATCGAAACATTATGAGAAGATGCCGGATGCTACCCTTATAGCAACACAGGAATTTATGGATGACAAAGTTTATTTCCGCAACCCTGCGAAAGAAGAACAAGCCGAAGCATAAGAGAAAGTGTAAATGCATTGCGTGAGCTTTAAATGGCCACGTTTATAGTTGTAGATTAAATCAAAGCCCTTGTATTCCCTTTCCGGAAAAAAGATTTTGATGGGAATCACAGGCAGCATAGCTGCTTACAAAAGCGCTATAATAACCCGTCAATTAATAAAGGAAGGCGCATCTGTGAAAGTAATAATGACCAACGATGCTGTTAATTTTATAACTCCTCTCACATTTTCTACGCTTTCTAAGTCTGAAATATACACTGATCTTATTGACAATAGGACCTTCCTTTGGACTAATCATGTAGAACTTGGATTGTGGGCAGATCTGATGGTGGTAGCGCCAGCTTCAGCCAACACGATTGCCAAGTTTGCAAATGGTCTTTGTGATAATTTATTGACCGCGGTTTATCTGTCTGCACGTTGCCCTGTGATTATTGTACCTGCAATGGATGAAGACATGTGGGGTCATCCTGCGACGCAGCAGAACATCGCAGCACTTTCATCTTATGGACATTCAGTGATGCCAGTAGCTCATGGTGAATTGGCGAGTGGCCTTGTAGGAAATGGGAGAATGGCTGAACCCGAAAGTATTGTAGGATTTATTAATGATTTTTTTGATAACCAAGAAAAGAAAAAGAAGGCGCTTTCAGGAAAAAGAGCACTGGTAACGGCTGGCCCAACCCATGAAGCTATAGATGCTGTAAGATACATTGGCAATAATTCCTCCGGTAAAATGGGTATTGCTATTGCAGAAGCCCTCGCCGAATCAGGAGCTAATGTTGAATTAGTACTTGGCCCTACTACCCTTCGACCTAAGCATCAAAACATCACAATCACTCATGTAACATCAGCAGATGATATGTACAGTGAAACAGAACGATTATTTAATGCCGCCGATATTATAATTATGGCTGCTGCAGTTGCAGATTATACACCTGAAGAGGTATTTTCAGAAAAAATAAAAAAGGACATAGATCAATTGAATCTTAAGCTGGTGAAAACAGTGGATATACTTCATGCTATGGGCGAGCGCAAAAAAAACGGTCAGGTGCTTGCAGGCTTTGCACTAGAAACCTCCAATGAGATATCGAATGCAAAAGATAAGTTGCTAAATAAAAATCTCGATTTTATAGTGCTCAATACACTCAAAGATTCCGGTGCCGGCTTTCAACACGATTCTAATAAGATCACCATTATTGATAAAGATGGTAGCATTTATCCTTATAAATTGAAAAGCAAGCAAGAGGTTGCAAAAGATATTGTAAACTTTACCGTTAAAGCTTTAACAAACAGTTTTGATTCTGATAATGGTGCTTTTGTAGATAACCCCATTTCAAAAAATCTTCTTAGCTTATGAAAACATTCGTAGCTCTTATTGTCTTCACCTTCTCGAGTTTCTACACATTTTCCCAGGAGTTAAATTGTACTGTGAAAGTAATTACTGCTCAATTGCAGACTGCTGATCCAAAGATTTTTCAAACACTCCAAAAATCGATTTATGAATTCATGAATAACCGAAAGTGGACAAGTGAAATATATGCACCGAATGAACGAATCGAATGCAGCATTCTTATTAACGTAACCCAGGAGCTATCATCAGATAAATTTTCAGCACAGCTTACAGTGCAGAGCAACAGGCCCGTTTTTAACTCATCCTTCAATTCCACTGTGCTAAAGTGGGTAGATAAAGATTTTCAATTTCAATATGCTGAATATCAGCCACTCGAATTTAATGAAAATACCTTGCTTTCAAATCTGACTTCAATACTGGCATATTACGCCTATACCATTATAGGACTTGATAATGACAGCTTTGCTCCTTCAGGAGGAACACCATATTACCAGAAAGCACAGACTATTGTAAATGCTGCTCAATCCACTCCTGAATCTGGCTGGAAGTCTTACGATGGAACACGGAACAGATATTGGTTGATAAATAATTTATTGAATACAAAGCTTAATAACGTACGAACGGTCCTCTATAAATATCACAGAGATGGATTGGACAAAATGTATGAGAATGCTGATCTGGCAAGGAAGCCTATCACAGAATGCCTGAACCTGCTGAACCAAATGAATGATGATGTTCCAAATTCAATGATCCTACAGGTTTTTATGCAGGGTAAACAAGAGGAGCTCATGGGTATTTTTTCCAAAGCAACACCACAGGAAAAAACTGCAGCTGTCCAAACTCTATCAAAGCTCGATCCGGCTAATTCTTCTAAATATCAGTTGATCATGAGTTCTAATTAAAGAGGTATACTCATCGTGTTTACTGAAAGGATGATGCATCACAAGCTAATCTGTGAAGAATTATGTTCTTATAGCATGTGGTTGTTGCTGTCTCCTTATTAACTTTGAATTCATGCTGCGCAAGTTATCCATAAGCAATTATGCTATAATAGATCATCTTGAACTTGAATTTTCAGATAAGCTTACAGTAATTACAGGAGAAACTGGAGCAGGGAAATCTATCGCTATTGAAGCGCTCTCGCTTGTGCTTGGTGACCGCGCAGAAGCCGCTGTTCTATATGATAAACAAAAGAAATGTATTGTTGAAGCAGCCTTCGCAGGGATAAGCGATGACGTTAAGCAATATCTTACCATGAATGATCTGGACATTGAGGAACAACTAATGCTACGAAGAGAACTTTCTCCAACAGGAAAATCCCGGGCTTTTATAAATGATACTCCTGTCACATTATTGATGATGAAATCATTAGGAGATCAGTTAGTAGACACTCACAATCAGCTTCAATCGCATGAGCTAACAACAACACAATTTCAACTTGCATTACTCGACTCTCTTGCAGGGCAGGAAGAAGACGTTGCTCAATTCCGGATACGGTATAAATCATATTATGAAAATTTAATCAGAAGAGATGCGCTTCGTGAACAGCATTTGCGAGAGGTGCAGGAGTTAGATTATCTGAATTTCCAGTATAATGAGCTTTCAAGTATATCGTTGGTTGAGAGGGAGGATGAGATGTTGGAGCAGGAACAAAAACAGCTCGAGCACATAGAAGAAATTAAGAAAAATTTTTGCAGTGCTTCGGAATTAATGAGCAACTCTGAATATAGCATAACGCAGCAGCTAAAGCAAGTAGTTGCTTTACTGAATGCAACAAAAAAATATTATGAAAGAGCTGAAGAACTAATTCAAAGATTAGAGAGTGCACGGATCGAATTGACTGATATAGGTGATGAAATAGAAAATCAGCAACAGGGTTTAAATCCGGAACCGGAGCGATTAAATCAGATTCATTCGAGGTTAGATGTTATTTACAAGCTTCAAAAAAAGCATCGTGCCGGATCTATTCCGGAGCTAATACAAATAATGAAAAATCTTGAGGCAAGCGTACAATCTATCAGCCTTCACAATGAGGAATTAGAAGTAATGGATAAAAATTTAGCTTTAGAAATTGAGGAGCTTACTGTAATTACTGAAAAAATCTCTTTCCAAAGAAAAAAGCAAATTCCCATCGTAACTCAATCAGTAAACAAGATGCTGAAAGCAGTTGGTATGCCTCATGCTGAAATTAAAATTGAACATGAACCATCCAAAAAGATAAATGCCTTTGGCATAGATCAAATGCAGTTTCTGTTTTCTTCAAATAAAGGAAGTGCTTTTCAGGAGACGCGAAAAATTGCTTCAGGTGGCGAATTGTCAAGGCTCATGCTTTGTATGAAATCGCTGATTGCTTCGTCTTCGTCATTGCCTACGTTAATCTTCGATGAAATTGATACAGGCATCTCAGGAGAGACTGCAATGAAGGTCTCGGCCATTTTGAAAGAATTGTCAACAAAACATCAGGTAATATGTATCACGCATCTTCCACAAATCGCGGCAAAAGGAGACGTCCATTATTTTGTATACAAAGAGAACCTTAAAGGAAGAACACAAACTCAAGTACGTTCTTTAGACAAACAGGAAAAGATAAAAGCTATTGCGCAAATGATTTCGGGAGAGAAAATTACTGCTGCTGCACTGCAGAACGCAACAGAACTGTTGAATTGAGTATGATAGCAAGAGATTATACCTGCTCCTTATTCTGAGCAGCTACTCACGGTTGTTAAAGCAAGTTTGTAGCTGTTTTGTACGAAGTAAAATTGACGGATAATTAATTGATAATTACATTTGCGACAAACGCTACCTGATGACCTATAACCTGCTTAGAGAGAAAAAAGGATTGATATTCGGTGCACTCGATGAAAATTCAATTGCGTGGAAGGTTGCGCTACGATGTCATGAAGAGGGAGCATCAATCACTCTGTCTAATGCGCCAATTGCAATGCGTATGGGTAAAATCGGTGAGCTTGCAAAAATGGTAAATGCGGAAGTGATACCAGCCGACGCAATAAGCACTGATGATCTTCAGAAGCTGGTACAACGCACAATAGAAATCAATAATGGACCCTTTGATTTCGTACTGCATTCTATTGGCATGTCGCCCAATGTGAGAAAAAACAAACCATACACGGATTCTAATTATGAATTCATGGCGAAGACAATGGATATTTCTGCATTGTCGTTACATAAAATTATACAGACTTGTTATCAGCTTGATGCCTTGAATGAAAACGGGTCTATCCTGGCACTTACATATATTGCAGCGCAGCGTGTATTTCCAAATTATAATGATATGGCGGATGCAAAGGCTCTTCTTGAATCAATTACCCGAAGTTGGGGCTATCATTACGGAGTGAAGAAGAAAGTGCGAGTCAATACAATTTCTCAATCCCCTACATACACTACAGCGGGTTCCGGTGTTGCAGGCTTTGATATTTTTTTTAACTACGCAGATGGAATGTCTCCGCTTGGCAATGCTACTGCCGATGAATGTGCAGATTATTGCGTTTCAATGTTTTCTGATCTTTCCAAAAAAGTTACGATGCAGAATCTTTTTCATGATGGTGGATACTCCTTCACTGGAGTCAGTGAGAAGATGATGCAACTATTTAATGAAAAAGAATAATTGGTATAACTCCAGTTGTGCTATTTATAATA
>JACCZZ010000215.1 GCA_013695715.1 Chitinophagales bacterium
AATTTGGCTATCCTGTTGTCCTTGACTGTACCCATTCTCTGCAAAAACCTAATCAGGCTTTAGGTGTAACTGGTGGTATGCCAGAAATGATTGAGGCCATAGCAAAAGCAGGAATCGCAGTTGGAGCGGATGGTTTGTTTATTGAAACCCATCCCGAACCTAAACGGGCAAAATCAGATGGAGCAAATATGCTTCCTCTTCACCAGCTTGAAGACCTGCTAGAGAAGCTTATCCGAATTAGAATTGCAATTACGTTTGACAAGCATCATTGAAGATTAAATCAGGGTTGGTTGTTGAAAGATTATAATACAAAGGATATTATTTGGAATTCCCTTGAAATAGCTTAACCTTAGCGCCTAAATAATATTATAAACTTTTAAACAAAACCGAAGTCCATGAAAAAATTATTTTTTATTGCATCTGTCACTTTAGCCGTAGGTTTTACATCTTGTAAAAAGGATTATACGTGCACCTGCACTGAAAATGGTACAAACGTAGGTGTAGTTGGAATTCCTAATTCATCTAAGAGCGATGCTCAAACACTGTGTGATAACGAACAAACTACCCTAAATGGGTTAGGAGCAAGTGCATCTTGCACTTTAGATTAGGGAAATTGAAGCTATGTGGAGGGCAGTAAATACATTGCCCTCCATTTCTCTTTATGACAGGCCGGGAATACTTCATTCATTTCTTTAGGATATTACTTGGGCTGGTATTTATTGTTTCTGGATCTTTAAAATTATATCCAGTTGAACCCTTCGAACTCAACTTTATTGACCTTGGGGTTGCTAATTGGTATACAGCCCCTTTTATTGCACGTTTGCTGGTAGGTATTGAACTATTGCTCGGATTATTCCTCATTTTCAATTTCTTTCTGAAAACGTTCACGCTGAAAGCCACAATCTTTCTCCTCTTCTTTTTTACTATTTATTTGTTAATACAAATTATTCGTGAAGGCAATTCAGGAAATTGTGGCTGCTTCGGTACTTATCTTCAAATGACCCCGGCAGAGTCCATATTTAAAAACATCGTTCTTATAAGCATTGCGATCATAGTATATCGCCTTCATCAAATAAATTCATCACGACTTCAAAGAATTTGGCCATTCTTTCTGCTTGCAGCCTTTATAGCACCCTTTGTACTGAATCCTATTGATCTTATGGCTGCAAATTACCGCCAACCGGAGGTTACTAATTTTCCTTTTGAATCAGAGTTGCTTTACAATGATACCATTACTCATAAACCTCAAATTGATATTTCAAAGGGAAACCATATTGTGGCATTTTTTAGCATGACTTGCTCTCACTGCCGAACGAGTGCTTTTAAAATGCATGTGATAGAGAAACGGCATCCCGAAATTCCTTTTTTTATGGTGTTGAATGGAAAGGAAAGTAGCTTAACATCATTTCTTGACGAAACCAAATCCTCCAATATTCCTTACATGATCTTGCATGGAATGCCATTTGCCAAGATTACCGGTGGTTCCGTCCCAACCATTTACTGGATTAAAGATGGAATAGTAGTGAAAAAAAGCAACTACATCAGTCTTGAGGAAGCAGATATTCTGGAATGGTTAAAGAAATAATTTAAGGTTTCATTCCAGTAACTGTAAACTCAGTGCGGCGGTTTTGTGAGCGTCCTTCTTCGGTATCATTAGAAGCCTTCGGCTTAGATTCACCATATCCCTTATAAGAAAGCCGTGCTTCAGAAACTGCATGCTCTGTTAAATAATCGTAAACTGAATTTGCCCGATTTTTAGAAAGTTCTACATTATATCCAATATCACCCTGATTATCGGTATAGCCTGAGATCTCTATTTTCATGGAAGGATTTTCTTTTAACAAGGCGATCAGCTTGTCGAGCTCTACCTTAGACTCATTTTTTAAAGTATAAGAATCAGTCTCAAAAAATATGTTTTTAAGCACTACTGAGCTACCTGTTTTTATTGGCTGCAATTGAACATCAATAAGAAAAGGCTCCTGGTCTATATAATCTTTCAGGGAAAAATTTTCCGAATAAAACAAATAGCCTTTTGCAGAAACATTTAAAGCATAATCTTTTCCTGTAGGGATGCTGATCAGATAGCTTCCTTTTGTGGCATTGGAGATTGCTTCACCTGAAACTTTGCCGCTTTCAAGATCTATTAGTTGAAGATTAGCAGATATGGCTTCACTTGAGAATGCATCTGTGACTTTCCCTTTTAAGTATGTTACCGATGCTGGTTGCGCTTCCTTATAAAGCTCGAAATAATAAAGATCCATATCTCTGTTCGTTTTAAAGCGATCCGAAGAGAAATATGCATGGTGTCCATCAAGCGAAACGATAAAGCTGTTCTCGTCATTTTTAGTATTAATTGGATATCCTAAATTGCGCGCTTTACTCCATGTTCCATCATCTTTTTTATGAGAAAAATAGATATCATCTTTTCCCATACCAGGATGGCTATTGGACGAGAAATATAAGGTAGTGCCATCAGGATGAATAAAAGGACATTTTTCATCACCAAGAGTATTAATAGAATCGCCCGCATTAACAGGAATGGTCCACTTTCCGTTTTCCTGCTTATTTGAAATCCATAAGTCACTGCCACCTTTTCCTCCAGTGCGTGTGCTTATAAAAAAAAGTGTTTTGCCATCTGCCGAAATGCTTGGTTGTGATTCCCATGCATTGGTGCAAACCGGTGAGCCCACATTTATTGGAGCTGACCATTGTGTTCCTGGGTTTTGTGTATAGTATATATCGCAACTTCCAAAACCATTTGGTTTATCGCAAACCACAAAATAAATTGTGCTTCCGTCCGGCGTCATTGCCTGAGCTCCTTCATTATATGGTGAATTCACGCCTTCGAGAGGGCGGGCTTCAGCCCATTCATTTTCTATTTTATCGCTTTGGAAGAAATCTTCATTTGCATTTCTTCCACTTCCCAATCTGCGCGTAAATACTATAGTTTGTTCATCGCCTGTGAGAGAAGGAAGATATTCCGGTGCATTTGTATTTATATTGTTGCTTAAATTTTTTGGCTCAAAAGGAACCGGAGAAGCAACAGCAGAAATTGCAAAGGTGCTGTTCGAAATTAAGCGCTCTGCTTCTATTTTTCGCTGTTTTGAAATGTCACGAAACGTCAGGAATTTTTCGCACGCTGCTCTACACTCTTCATACTCATCCAAATCCCAGGCACATTCGGCTAAAAAGAAATATCCTTTACTTGAATATTCGGCGTCAAGAGCAATAGCTTTTTGCAAAGCCAGCTTTCCTCTTTTGAAATCACCCTCTTCCTTATACAGTTCACCGAGCAACAACCATCCATCAATAAATTCGGGCTCACTTTCAATAAGTTGCTCCAGCATACGTGCGGCATCAGATAAATTCTCCTGCATGATCAGCTTTTTTACGTCGTCGAACTTGCTGATGATTTTTTTCGAAGCATTTTTTACGCTGGAATAGTTCTGTGCCTGACCCTGAAAACTTAAAAGTAAGAGGAACAAAATTGAACAATGTTTTATGTGCCGCTTCATACTGGGTAATACAGAATTAATAACGAGAATATAAATAGGGTGTTATGGAATGTTCATATATTTATGAATCTGAAGCGAAATATTCCATTTAGGATGTTGCTTTACATATTCAATCATTAAGGGAAGCATCTCATTTCTACGACTCCATTCAGGCTGCAAAAATAGTAAGCACTGATTACTCACTAGAGATTGAAATTTTTCCGCCCATGCGAAATCACTTTTATTGTAAACAACCACCTTCAGCTCATTAGCTACAGATAAATTTTCAGATAAAGGGGGCTTGAATTTTTTAGGCGACAAGCAGATCCAATCCCAAATGCCAGTAATAAGATAAGCACCGGATGTTTCTGCATGAGTATGTTTATTTTGATTCCTTAGTGAATTTGTTAACTCTGTTAAATCATGCATGAATGGTTCGCCGCCAGTAATGATGCAAATGTCTGAAGTATCATTCGACACGGCATGAACGATCTCTTCGATCTTCATTTCCTGATGTTTCGAAGCAGTCCAGGATTCCTTAACATCGCACCAAACGCAACCTACATCACATCCTGCAAGGCGAATGAAATATGCAGCCTTTCCCTGATGGAAGCCTTCTCCCTGAATGGTATAAAAGTGTTCCATGACGGGAAGCACACTAGCCAAACCATGAGACTCGCTGTCCTGAACCTTATCATAGAGCTGTGTTCGCGTTAGTATTTTGACCTTTTCTTCCATCATAAGTTAGCCGCTAATGTGCATATAGAATTTACTCAGAGAACTTAAGCTGAAAGGCATTCAACGTATTCTTCATTAAGGCAGCAATCGTTAAGGGTCCGACACCTCCGGGAACAGGGGTAATAAAACTGCATTTAGAAGCTGCATTTTCAAAATCTACATCACCACACAATCTGAATCCTGATTTTTTGGTATGATCTTTTATCCGATTGATCCCTACATCAATTAC
>JACCZZ010000223.1 GCA_013695715.1 Chitinophagales bacterium
ATCCTAACGGCATTGCAGATAAAGGTTTTTATCATAAAGATGCTGGGGATGAGGCTCCTTCATGGGCTAAAAAGAAAACTATATATTCAGAATCTGCAAAAAAAGATATTGATTACCTCATCTGCAACGATAAGCCTACGCTTGCTTATATGAATAACCTTGGTTGCATTGAGCTCAATCCATGGCATTCACGAATTACCTCGCTCGATAAACCTGATTATTTGGCCATTGATCTTGACCCATCTCCCAAAAATACCTTTGAGCAGGTAATTGAAACTGCATTGGTTGTTAAGGAGGTCTTTGATAAAGCGGGAGTGGTTTCATTTTGTAAAACTTCAGGTGCCTCCGGGTTACATATTTATGTTCCTCTAAATGCCCGTTATGATTATGAGGAAGTAAAAAACTTTGCTAACATAGTGGCAATTATTGCTTCGGAGCAGCTTCCTGGTTTTACGAGTGTAGTCAGACCGCTTGACAAAAGAGGTGATAATATTTATATTGATTATTTGCAGAACAGGAGAGGGCAAACACTGGCTTCAGTATACAGCCTCCGTCCGCGGGAAGGTGCTGCGGTCTCTACTCCACTTTTGTGGAAAGAGGTGAAAAAAGGTCTTCAGCCAACCGATTTTACTATATATAATATCTATAAACGATTAAAGAAAACAGGCGATATATTTACAGACGTATTAGGCAAGGGTATTGATCTTGAAAAATGCCTCGAAAAGCTTTGATAAATTCTAAAAAAGAACAGCTAATGCTTGAGGTTGGAGAAAGTTACAGATTAAAATTTTTGATTTTATTATAAAGTGTTTTTCTATCAATATTCAATATACGGGCAGCTTTCGTTTTGTTATAATTTACTTTTTCCAGCACTCTTCGTATAGTTTCATACTCTGCTTCAAGGGCAGCAGCTTTTAAATCAGTATCTGAATTTTTCCTCTCCGATGGATTATTTTGATAATTAGATGAAAGCCTGTAGTTCTCCAATTCAAATGGGAGTGCGGATACCTGTACTTTTCCACGGTCTGTCAGAAGGGCTGCACGGCGAACGATATTTCGCAGCTCACGAAGGTTTCCCGGCCAATAATAATTCAGAAAAATATCTATTACAGGTTTTTCAAATCCTTCCACCTGTTTATCCAATTCACGGTTCGCTTTCGCTAAGAAGAATTTGGCAAAATCCAGAATGTCATCCTTCCTCATTCTTAAAGGGGGAATATATATGCTAAACTCATTAAACCGGTGATACAGGTCTTCCCTAAATTTCCCTTTCTTATAAGCCTCATGTAAATTTTCATTTGAAGCAACAATTATTCTCACATCCACTGTTATCTCCTTCATGCCACCTAAACGCCGGAATTTTCTTTCCTGAATCACCCTTAATAAGGCAACTTGTATATCGTAAGGCAGATTACTTACTTCATCGAGGAATAAGGTGCCACCGTTCGCCATTTCAAAATGTCCGGCTTTAGAATTTACAGCTCCGGTAAATGCGCCTTTTTCATGACCAAATAATTCACTTCCTGCAAGCTCTCTCGTTAAAGCTCCGCAATCCATTGCTATAAATGGCTGATCACGGCGGGCACTGAAATTATGGATTGTTTGCGCAATTACTTCTTTACCGGTGCCGCTTTCTCCATAGAGAATAACACTGTAATTGGTAGGTGCTACTACTTCTACCTGATTATACAGAGATTTCGATTCTGATCGGTTACTACGCATAAACTCCTCCTCAACGTTTCCACTAATGGCTTCTGCTGCTTGTAGTGTAGTCTCGGCTTTTGTTGTTTCAGGAGGTTTTTTATTATCAAGAGCTTTCTCTATCAATCCAAGAACTTCCGCAGGAATCAGAGGCTTTGTTACATAATCAAACGCACCCAACTTAACTACCTCCACAGCCACTTTAATATCTGAGTAACCTGTAATAATGATAACGGATGTTTTTGGATGAAGTGATTTAATCTTTTTCAGCAACTCTCTGCCATCAGTATCCTGCAGCCGGAAGTCACACAATACAAGATCATACGGATGTTCAGCAAGTTTTTCTAAGCCGCGATTACCTGCATGAACTGCTTCAACTTCATAATTATGTTTGATGAGAAATCTGGTCAGTAAAGAACAAATATCTACATCATCATCAATTATTAAAATCTTGGGCATGTCATTCGTCGTTATAGCTATATGGATTGAAAAATTATAACTTACATTCTCATTACTTCTCTAAACTTCTTTAATTATTTATCAATGAACCTGATACGAACACCCTTATTTTATCCGTAAATACCTATAATTTATCGTAAATACCTATAATTTATAATAAGGCACAATGTAGAAAGAATTCCCCGAAGTAGCTGCATATATTCTCGAAAACCTTAGAATTAAAAAGTAGTTTCTTAAGAAGTATCTTAAGCAGAAAATTAATATTCCTTTAAATTCTGAACTAAAGTTGCCATGTAAATTTAAAAGGGAATAAAGTAGAATGATTTTTTTAATTATTCCACTGGCATAATATTTATATTTGATTTCAAATTCATCTTAAATCTTAAAACAAATTTTATGGAGAAAGGTAACAAAGGAAGTGCTTCCGGCTCCGGAAAAAAGTCATCTAAAAGTACATCGGCCAAACAATCCTCTGGCTCAATGGAGCAAGGTTCAGGAGATCAGGGCTCAGAGCAAAAGTCACTGCTTCAGGAGTTTTTTGCGGATTCAATAAAGGATATATATTGGGCGGAAAAACATCTATTAAAGGTGCTTCCCAAAATGCAAAAGGCAG
>JACCZZ010000245.1 GCA_013695715.1 Chitinophagales bacterium
GATTTTTCACCGCCTGAAAGCACTTTTACCTTTTTATCTACGTCGTCTCCGCGAAACAGGAATGCCCCCAGCAGACTTCTAACGCGGGAGCTCATATCATTTGATGCAATCTTATCGATGGTATTGAAGACCGTTTCATCGCCATTTAGCCTGTCAGCCTGGTGCTGCGCATAAAAGCCCGTCTTCACATTATATCCAGGTTTTATTTCTCCCTCAGCTGGTTCTTCACCCACAATGATTTTTGCCATCGTAGTTTTTCCTTCGCCGTTTTTTCCTACAAATGCAATGCGGTCTCCACGTGTTATGTCAAAGCTGATATTGTTCAGGATCACCTTACGATCATATCGTTTTGCCACATGCTTCGCTTCAAAAACCAATTGACCGGAGCGGATGCCCTCTGGAAAGCGAAATCTTATGGAAGAATTGTCTTCGTCTTCTACTTCTATACGCTCCGTTCGATCGAGTTGCTTGATTAGTGATTGTGCAAATTTAGCTTTGGATGCCTTGTAACGAAACTTTTCAATGAGCTGCTCTGTCTGCCTGATATCACGATCCTGATTTTTCTTCTGCGCCAGCAAATGATCTCGTCGTTCTTTGCGCAGCTCTACGAATTTTGAATAAGAAGCAGGATAATCATCTATGTTCCGATTGATAATTTCAATGGTGCGATTTGTGACCCTGTCAAGAAACGCACGATCATGTGAAACAAGAACTACTGCTCCCTGATAATCCTGAAGAAATTCTTCGAGCCAGATAATAGCTTCAATATCAAGATGATTTGTCGGCTCATCTAATAATAGCAAATCAGGCTTTTGCAGCAGCAGCTTTGCCAATTCAATGCGCATCTGCCATCCACCGCTAAATTCATTAACACTCCTCGAAAAATCAGTTCGTTCAAATCCCAATCCTATAAGGATTCTTTCCATCTGCTCTTCTAATTTCCCTATTCCAAGGATTTCAAGCCTGTGACCTACATCATGCCATTCGCTTAACAGGTTCATATAATCTTCAGACTCATGACTTGATGAATGACTTACTCTTTCAGTAAGATCATTGTATCTCTTCTCAAGCTGCTTTATTTCTTTATAAGCGGTTTCCGTTTCCTGAATTACTGAAAGATTACCATGAAAATTCAATTCCTGAGAAAGGTACCCCATTGTACATTCTTTTGGAAATGAGACCGAGCCGGCATCAGGACTGCTGGTACCTGCAAGAATTTTCATTAAGGTTGATTTGCCAGCCCCATTTCTACCAACCAAACCTATGCGGTCTTTATCATTGATAAAGAATGAGATCTGCTCGAAAAGCGCTTCACCACCATGAAAGATGGATAAATTGTTTATTGAAATCATTATTGCAAAGGTAAAGGTGAAATATGACTTCTATTGTTGTTCCTTAATCACCTTAGTTATAGAAATTGCTTCTTAGTTGTTCATTATTCCTAACATTTGATTTACAGTTTACATTATTTCCATAAAGGATCAATGTTCACCAGTCGTTTTTAAACTTGGAATGATTTCTGTAAAGTGCCTTTTGAAAAATTATTATCACCAAAATTTTAAATCATGAACAATCAATCATTTAATAAAATTAAAACCGCTGCCTTCGCAATGGCGTTTGGCCTCTTCTCAGCCAACGGTTCTTTTGCTCAGGAAACTCCTTCAAATGGAACCCAGCAACCTCCTGTAAATGGAACTCAGCAAACTCAGCCTGTTGGAACTCAGCAAACTCAACCTGCAATCAACGATGAGATTCAGACTGAGCCTTTGAATGAGCAGACTCCGCCTGTGAATGATGATCAAACAACACCAACAAAAGGTCAGCAGACAACTCAGCCAATAAAAGGTCAACAGACTCAACCTGCAACTGGACAACAGCAAACAACTGAGCCTACAAAAGGTCAGCAGACTCAACCTAAAAAGGATCAGCAACCTACTCAGTCTACTAAACCAATGCAAAGCAATGACGATAAGAAGCAAATGGGTTGGAATGAATATAAACAAGACCTGAAAGCTAAATATCAGAAAGTGATGGATCAAGTAGACAACATGCGCACTCAAGCTGCTGAAAAGAAGATGAGTAGTGAATTTTCTGAGTCGCTTGATAGGTTTGAAGCTCGTGCAAAGGTGTTCGCCGATCATTTAAAGAATACTGAAACCATTCCTGCCGATAAACAAGAAGCTTTCAGATCAGAAATGCATGATAGGCTCACACAATTAAATCAGGATTTTGAAACTCTGAAAGAACGTTTTAATTCTATGAATAAGTAATTTTAAATTTGTTTTCTGTTAAACCCGTTCCTCAGTATAGGAGCGGGTTTTTTCTTTTACCATACTGTCTCTGGGGCTTGATCATTTGTCATTAGAAATTGCTTATCGTGGATTGAAAAAGCTGATTGAAGCTCTTAAGAATTCCTAAATCTGGAATTTGATTCCCTGAGCAAGTGGCAATGACTGACCAAAATTGATTGTATTTGTCTGACGGCGCATGTATGTTTTCCAGGAGTCACTGCCAGACTCACGGCCTCCTCCTGTCTCTTTTTCTCCTCCAAAAGCGCCCCCAATTTCAGCCCCGCTTGTTCCAATATTTACGTTAGCAATACCGCAATCGCTTCCCGATGTTGAAAGGAACTGCTCAACCTCCCGCATGTTTTCTGTAAATATGGCGGACGATAATCCCTGTGGAACATCATTATGAAGCCTTAATGCTTCATCTAAAGTTTTGTATTTCATAAGGTACAAAAGGGGAGCAAAAGTCTCATGCTTAACAATTGGCAGGTTTTCAGGTACTTCAGCAATGCATGGTTCTACATAGCAACCATTAGCATACTCTTTACCTTGTTTTACTTTTCCTCCCACCAGTATTTTTCCACCCTGTTCTTTTACCTGTTCAATAGCCTCAAGAAAATCCTTAACGGCAGATTTATCTATAAGTGGACCTACATGGTTATTAGCATTAAGCGGATTACCTATGGCAAGCTGGTTGTAGATAGTTGTTAATCTTTTTTTCACTGCATCATAAACTTTTTCATTGATGATTAAACGTCGTGTAGTGGTGCATCGCTGCCCGGCTGTCCCTACTGCTCCGAATGTCACTGCTCGAATGGCTAAATCCAGATTTGCATTTTCGGAAATAATGATGGCATTATTTCCTCCAAGTTCTAGTATTGTTCTTCCAAGCCTCTGACCCACTTTTTCCGCTACACGTATTCCAACCTTCGTAGAGCCTGTGGCTGAGATAAGAGGAATGCGCTTATCTTCCAGCATAACATCACCTACCGTTTTAGAGCTTCCTCCTATAAGATTCAATACTCCTTCAGGGACGTTGTTATTTTTTAAAACTGGTGCTATAATCTGATGCGTTGCAATTGCACAAAGCATAACCTTTGATGAGGGTTTCCAAACTATAACGTCACCGCAGACAAGTGCTATCATGGCATTCCAGCTCCACACTGCAACGGGGAAATTAAAGGCAGATATGACACCTACAATGCCCAATGGATGCCATTGCTCATACATTCTATGATCAGGGCGTTCTGAATGCATGGTTAAGCCATAAAGCTGCCGTGATAAGCCTACGGCGAAATCACAGATGTCAATCATTTCCTGAACTTCCCCTAACCCTTCCTGTAAACTTTTACCCATTTCATAAGAGACCAAGGCTCCCAGCGATTCCTTATTTCTGCGCAACTCATCACCTATCTGACGAACTAAATCGCCTCGCCTTGGTGCAGGAATTTGCCTCCATTGAACAAAGGCTTCTTCTGCAGTGGAAATGATCTTTTCATAATCTGAGGCAGATGCAAGACGAATCTGACCTATTATTTTACCATCTGCAGGGGAATAAGAATCTAGCACTTCACCCGAAGTTTTAAGCCACTGAGTTCCTGTGCATGCACCCGAGGAAATGGGTTTTATTTGAAGCTTATCTAAAAAAGAAGTCGAAATCTTAATTGCCATAGTTAATAGTATCTGACTTAATTTTAACAGAATGCGCTCAAAATTAGAGCTTCTGAATTGTTAAAAACAATTTGAATTCAGGTTAAACTATCCAATACTGCTATTTTATAAGCTTTATAAATTTTTAATTCAGATTTAAAATGGCAACTGTTTATACTTTCAGGATCAGCTCTTTCCTCAGCAGCCTTGCAGCATCTGCAATAGCTTTCAGTATTGTTTTGATTTATGTAATTATACTTGTTCTTCTGCTTCCAGGAATACCAATGACTGATTACCCACGGTGGGTTTATTTTATTGCTGGTGGATTATGGACTGTTGTTTTTGTTGTTTCAATCAAAAGAGCAGGTGCCCTGATGGAGTTTCAACTCAGCGAAACAGGATTAATTTGCTCTGCTATCCGAAAGTCGAAACTTGCATATGCTCATGCATTTCAGATCAGTTGGTCGGTGATGAAAAGCTATTCCATAACCAAAACTTTTAAGGAAACAGTATTGAGAATTCATTTGAAAGAACCTGAGAATGTAAAAGAAATGAATATCCCAACTTACAATAATGATCCTCAAAAGGTGACTCAATTTGTGCGGGAATTTCAACATCTTGCTGCTGCTGTAAATCTTAAATATTTGCCAGCATCATTCTATATAGATAAGAGAAAACCTTTTAATGAAACCCGAATTGCGCGCCTCATTGGTTATATTGTGATGGCTTATGTTGTTTTCATTTCTATAATGAAATTAAACAGTCTGGAGGGAGGCCGTGTACCATGGACCAATATTTTCTCCACATGGTTTTTTGCTGGTATGTATCTGTATTTTGTTTTTTACTACCGTGAAAAACGAAGATGATCTGCATTAAAATGAAAAGTTCCGGATGAGTTCGAAAGGGTTGAGTTTACTGAAATCGAATGTGAATGAAATTCTCTTGTACCATGTGTTATAAATATCCGTGCTGTTTAGATTTATTTTTATATCATGGGAAAAAGCTAAAGGAACGTAAACTTCGACTACATCGGGAATCAAACTTATTCCGATACCTGCATCAAACTGTAAATTTGAATATGCATTCATAGCGGGTACAATTCCCGCATCTGCAAAAACAAAGATTGGTGAAAATACCGGCATGGGAACTTTTGTATTCAGTGCAATGATCCATGAATCGGAATAACCTAATTCTGGACTTATTCCCTCTGTCCGCATCTTAAACCCACCATCATCTGAAATTACTATTTGCTGAGACAGTAAGCCTGTGGTTTCCATCCTTCCAAAATACACTTCATCGAAGCGGTAGTCTTTGATACCAGTCGTGGGACCGAGATGAAAATCTGCATATCTCAGATCTGAGTTATCCAAAAGCATTAAGCCTGTAAAAAGACGAAGATCAATACCTGATTTTTTACGAGGATATGAAATGTGATATTTTGCCTCTAAATAAGTTTTTAAATATAAACCACTTCCCTCCGGCGAACCACCTTCCAACGAGCCAGAAAAACCAAAAGGATTAATTCTTCTTCTGTTTTGAAGTGAATATGTCAGTTGATTAATTATCCAATGAAAATCACCCCCAATTGAAGGTGGTGTTATTGGATAGCGGAAATCCTGTTTAAGAAGAATATTGCGAAACCTGAGATTTTCATTAACAGGGCTTCTCGCATCCGGTTTTTTAAAATTCAAATCCAATTGCTGGGTAAACTTCATAAAACGAAAATCAGCTTCACTTTCGACTCCAAACGAAGATGCATCAGCATAGTGAAAAGATTTAAAAGATGAAGAGATGTTGATGCGACTTACAAAAATATTCCTGGGAAATAGTTGCAGATTAACCTCACTAAGGCCTATTAATTCTTTGCTGCCTGTGCCATAAGAGGGCATTAATAAAAAGCTTAATGGCTTATTTGAAAGTGGCGAATTGTACAACGCAAGCCCAATCCACATTTTATCATACTTATTCCATCCAAATACGGGAGTAAAAAAGAGCTGAGTGCGTTCAGGGTTATCAATGCTGCCCAGCCACTGAAACCGTATTTTTTCTATATGACTAAATATTCCTGAAGTCCGAACAGTATTATTTCGGCGATTCACTTCTGGAAGGTTCATGGGTGCATCAATTCTGAAAGCATTATATCTTCCTGCAGGAAACAGCACCTCCATTTCTCCATCAAAACCGCCGTACCAGATTTCCTTTACGATCTTCTTATTTTCAATTGCATCAATTTGATAAGGACCTTTGATTTCGCCTTTGTTCGCTATAGTTAATTTCTGGAAAGAATCCCCACCTATTACCATAGTATCTCCGATGCTTTGCAATTTATAATCAAGATGCCCTGTTGTACCAATTATCTGGTCAAACAGCCATCCGAATTCTTTTCCTGTTTCCTTCTCAAAGAAAGCTTTTACATCAGCCGGATCAGGATGTTTATATTTCCATTCTTCAAAAAATTCATGCATGAGCTTATCGTAATTTTCTATTCCTAAAAAAGCTTCAAGATATTTCCAGACTACAGCGGTTTTGGCATAAACAATAGCGGCATAGTTGAATGTTGTAAAATCAGCAGCATCAATATTCATTGGCTGATCCTGATGGCGATTGGCTTGAAATTCATAGAGCAGATAATTTTGAAAGTTTCTTGGATACAGATTCAAATCAAACAATTTCCCTACGAGTGATTTTGATGGAATTAAGCCCTGATGAGGATAACGTGCTTCAACGTATCTGTTTTCATAATAAGAATTGATTCCTTCATCCATCCATGCATTGCTGCGCTCATTAAATCCGAGAATTCCATAAAACCAGTTGTGACCTACTTCATGAGCAATAACAGTTTCAAGAGTTTTCACCCTATGAAATCCATCAGAGATCACTGTGATCATTGGATATTCCATGCCATCTCCCGCCTTTAAAGGACCCTCAATCGCAGTAGCCTGAGGATATGGATAATCACCTACCCACTTTGAATAGTAAATAATAGAAGAATCTACAAAATGAATGGCATTTTTCCAAAGTGACGAACTTTCATCTTTGAACATCACCCAGGTGGTAACATCATGATCAGATAAAGAAACATGGCTCTTCATCACCA
>JACCZZ010000249.1 GCA_013695715.1 Chitinophagales bacterium
CCACCCCCCTCGCTTGTAAATATTTTCAAAGAGATACACAACGATCTTAAGTTACCAATACCCAAGTCGGGCAATCTTTCAGGCTGGGCACTTCAGGGAGTTATGCTTCTGAATGCACTGCTTACAGTTCGTGCTAAAACTGCCGCTTCACATCATAACATCGGCTGGGAAAAATTTACCAATGCTGTGATCAGCAATATATCAGATCAGAAGTCAGGGATAGTTTTTCTATTGTGGGGCAGATTTGCGCAGGAAAAAGAAGCGTTGATAGATACTGGCAAGCATCATATTCTAAAAGCAGCTCATCCCTCTCCTTTTTCTGCTGATAAGTTCTTCGGCTGCAAGCACTTCTCAAAGACTAATGAGATTCTCAAACAACAGAAGCAAACACCCATCGATTGGCGAGTAGAGTAACAGTTTCTCCTTTCACATTTGTTTATCTGTTGTGGTAATTGTCCTATTTCTTACAATAATGCCTTCTGCATTTGCTGGTAGGCATCTATAAAAAGGCTTTACTACTATGACATCAATTTCACATTTACAGCATTTAAACCTTTTTTTCCTTCAGAAACATCAAATGAAACTTTGTCATTTTCATGGATCTCGTTTATCAAACCCGTTGCATGAACAAAAATCTCTTCGTTTGTATCATCCTGAATGATGAAACCAAATCCTTTTGATTTGTTATAAAATTTTACTTTACCTGTATTCATTGTAAAAACAATTAAAAAATTAACGAATCATTATCTACAAAGATAACTAATAAAAAAGAGGACATTGATGCTAAGTCACCTTTTAAGCTTGAAAACCATATTATAAAGAATGATTAACACTTCATAACTGTTAATTTTAACAGAGCTTAAACTATGGACATTCTTTTTTCATTAACGACATCCGAGGCTACTTCACCATCCTTTATTCGAACAATGCGATGTGCGAAGTGAGAGATATCCTCTTCGTGTGTTACAATAATTACCGTATTACCTTCACGATGAATTTTATCGAAGATGTCCATTATTTCTAGGGAAGTCTTACTGTCGAGGTTCCCGGTAGGTTCATCAGCTAATATTATAGAAGGATGATTTACCAATGCACGTGCGATTGCTACTCGTTGCTTTTGCCCGCCTGAAAGCTCATTTGGCTTATGATCCATACGTTCTTCCAACCCCACTGCCTTCAGCACCTCTTTTGCACGCTGATCTCGGCCAGACTTATTCTGCCCGGCATAGATTAAAGGCAGAGCGACATTCTCTAATGCATTCATACGCGGCATCAGGTTGAACGTTTGAAAAATGAACCCGATCTCCTTATTTCTTATCACGGCAAGCTCATTATCAGTCATGCTGCTCACGTCGGTACCATTAAGAAAATATTTGCCACTGCTCGGCGTATCCAGAGCACCAAGTATGTTCATTAATGTTGACTTGCCTGAACCGGAAGGTCCCATCAATGCTACATATTCATTTTTCTTTATGGTTAGATTAATATTTATTAATGCAGGTATGATCACCTTCTCAAGAATATAAGTTTTAGTGATATTTTCAAGTGAGATTACTCCCGGCATGTTCGACGGAGATATTCTTAGGGAATGAATACTGGCTGCTGAAACATCCTGGTTTAACAAGGTCATGACATAAATTTATTTGTTATTCGTAATTGATGATTAATTACTTGAAATACCTGTTCTCTTAATTCATCCACATTGTCCAGGGTCATTCCCTTAGTCTCTATTGGCGAATGTACAAACACCCGCGCTAAACCCGGGCGGCCAAAGATTCTCCATCCGTCCACAAACAAAATCTTCCAGTTATCAGCCATCGTAACCGGTACTATCGGCACCTGTTGCTCTATTGCCATTTTGAATGGACCATTTTTAAATCGTAACATTTGCGGAGGATGAGGCCCTATCTTTCCTTCCGGATATATAACAATGTTCATCCCTTTTCTTAAACTTTCACTTGCTTCCTGCATAGATTTAAATGATTCCCTTGCCTTATCCCTATTTACCGGTATGTCTATGGTTCGAAAGAAAATGTTCAGTATTGGTATTGAATCCAATTCTTCCTTTGCCACAAAGCGCCAATTACGTTTAGCCGCCATCGCAGACATTGGAATGTCGAAGTATGAAAAATGATTTGAGCAGAAAATATAAGCACGGTGGCGGCTCAGCTTACTCTGATAATGAATGCGCGGAATGATGCCAGTAAAAAAGAAGAGCACGTAACCCCACATGATGCGCAGCCTGTTTGCATACTTCCACCATTTTTCCTTGGATAGTAAAATTGCAAAAGCAGGATACAGTATCAGAAATATAAGTGTGAAAACAAAAAAGTACCACCACGCCCACAGTACTTTCAGCGGATGCGTGATATTTTTCACAGCGCCAAAATTAATTTTTTTTACTTTGCCCGTATGGACACTGTAGTGAGTGGCATTCGCCCGACAGGAAACCTTCACCTGGGAAATTATTTCGGCGCAGTCCGCAATTTTATAAAAATGCAGGAGGATTATAATTCATTTTTTTTTGTAGCAGATTATCACTCGCTCACAACTCATCCTCATCCTGCCGATCTGCACAGCTCGGTGCGTCAGGTTATTGCTGAATATCTTGCCTGTGGCCTTGACCCAGATAAATGCACCCTTTACATACAGAGTGACGTTCCTGAAACTACAGAATTATATCTTTTATTAAATATGCTTGCTTATGTAGGTGAGCTGGAACGAAGCACCTCGTTTAAGGATAAAATTCGCATGCAACCAGATAATGTGAATGCAGGGTTACTTACTTACCCGGTTCTCATGGCCGCAGATATCATCATTCACAGAGCACATAAGGTGCCTGTAGGTAAAGACCAGCAACAACATCTGGAGATGACGCGCAACTTTGTAAATCGGTTTAATCATCTGTACGGAGTGGACTATTTTCCTGAACCGCAGGCATTCAACTTTTCAGGTGAGCTAATTAAGGTGCTTGGATTAGATGGTTCCGGAAAGATGGGGAAATCAGAGGGAGAAGGAAACGCAATTTTTTTGGTGGATGAACCAGAAGCAATAAGGAAAAAGGTGATGCGTGCGGTGACAGACAGTGGCCCTGTAGAACCAAATCAGCCCAAACCAGATGCTATTGAAAATATTTTTACTCTTATGAAGCTCGTATCTGAACCCGATACCCTTGAGCATTTTGAAAGCACTTATAATAAATGCACCATCAGATATGGTGACATGAAAAA
>JACCZZ010000250.1 GCA_013695715.1 Chitinophagales bacterium
AACAAAGATGGCACCTTTACAAACGTTGCAAAGGAAATGCATATTCAATATGAAACCTTTACCATGGGCTGTAATTATGGCGATCTTGATAATGATGGATGGTTAGATTTTTATTTAGCTATAGGAGCACCTGATTATAAAGCCATCTTTCCGAATCGAATGTTTCATAATGATGAGGGAAAAAGATTTCAGGATTGCTCCATCTCCGGCGGTTTCGGTCAGTTGCAAAAGGGACATGCAGTTGCATTTTGTGACATAGATATGGATGGCGATCAGGATATATATGCGGATTACGGTGGTTTCTACTATGGAGATATTTATGAAAATGCTTTGTATGAAAATCCGGGATTTAGTAACAGCTGGGTGAATATTAAGTTTGAAGGAGTGAAGAGCAACCGGGGTGCTATTGGAACACGCGTAAAACTTACTTTTGATGATAGTGGAAATAGGCGGAGTACTTATCTGACAATTAGTAAAGGTGCAAGTTTTGGAGGAAATCCGATCCGTTTACAAGCAGGAGTAGGTAAAGCAACGGTAATTGATGAAATTGAAGTCACATGGCCTGCAACAGGTCAGAAAGATATTTACACCAACGTAGCTGTAAACAAAGTTTATAAAGCCAAAGAAGGTGATAAGCAGCTCACAGAGTGGGATATTAAACCATTTGAGTTAAAAACCATGGAACGCCGAATGGCAGCCGGCGATACTGCAAAAATGCACCATCACGTGCATATGCAGATGTAATATAAACGGATTACAAGTGGCCTCAAGAGTCAATGAACTTCTGAGGCCATTTTTATTATATTTTATAGTAAATCCAGTCAGGTAATATTTTTAGAAGCTGGGCAATAAACCACCATCGTTTAGTCACATATGCTTTTTTCTTTTTCCTCTCAATAGCATAAAAAATTTGTTGTGCTGCTTTCTTCAAAGGAGCTTCCCAGAAGCGCTTGTAGCTTTTAGCCATTGCCGACTTTACAAAACCAGGTTGTATATCTGTAACGGAGATATTGAGCATTTCGTAAACTGACTTTTTTCTTAACCCTTCAAGATAGTTTGCTTGAAAAGCCTTTGTAGCATTATATGCGGGAGCTCGTCCTTCGCCCCGAATAGATCCTATTGAAGTAATCGCCGTAAGATGCCCCTTCCTTTGCTTTTGAAAAAAGTGGAAAATAAAATCTACTATTTCCGTCCATGCTACCACATTCAGATCAATCATTTCTTTTTCAAGATTCCAATCTAAAGAAAGATTGATATTGCCGGTACCCGAACTCAGGATGAATAGATCCATTCCTCCAACTCTATTAATGAGTTGATTTAGATGAAAAGAAATATCTTCAGTAGTGTTATCAAACCTTTGGATGCTTATCAGATCAGGAAATTGATGCTGAACTTCTTGAAGCATGTTGCCCCGGCGTCCTGTAATTCCAACCTTGTGTCCCTGTTGTGCATATAGCAGGGCAAGTTGTCTGCCTATACCCGATGATGCACCTACAATAATTACTTTTTTCATAATAGATCAAAGAGAAACATAATCTTCATTCTGAAAGCACTGAATCAATATCCTGCGACTTGCCGTGAATCAGGAAGATCAGGCAGAAATGTATAAGTCTGTTTTTCGAAATCTATTGCACAGCAATAAGATGCTGAGCCATTTGAAACTACCAGATATTTAACTTTTAAGGAAAGATTATAACGCGCAATCTGGTCAAAAACCTTTTGGGATATTTTTACATCCTCTGCTTTACATTCAATAATAAGGCATGGTAATCCACTTTTATTATGAACTACAATGTCGCATCGCCGTACAAGCCTATTCACTTTCAACGACATTTCTACAGCGATTAAAGAGCGTGGATATTTTCTTTCTTCTACGAGATAATGAAGCCAGTGTTGCCTAACCCATTCTTCAGGAGTAAGGGTCACATATTGCTTTCTTATGCTATCGAAAATGAAGGAGCGAGTGCCCTCATGCCTTACCTTAAAGTCATATTCCGGAAAGATGAGATTTAACATACTTATTCATTATCTCCTCTGGAAATATCTTTAGGATTTAGAATGAGCTTTGACATCATTGTCATAGATGAAATTAATTATTTTTGACTAAAGATGAAGATAATTTTCATTGGTTAATTACTACAGCATCTTTGACTATGACTTCAGCATTCGATGTAATTCTCCGGGATTTAAAGAATAAGATATATCATCCTATTTATTTGCTGGAAGGGGAGGAGCCTTATTATATTGATATCATAAGTGATTATATTGAAAATCACCTGTTACCCGAGACAGAGCGCAGTTTTAATCAAACAGTTCTATATGGGAAAGATACCTCGGCGAATGAGATTCGGCAGAGAGCTATGAATTATCCGATGTTTTCCAATTACCAGGTCATTATTGTGAAGGAAGCCCAAATGTTGAAAAAATGGGACGAGCTTTTACCCTATATAGAGAAGCCTGTAAAAACTACGATATTGGTTTTATGTCATCGTTATGAGAATATAGATAAAAGAACAAAGGTTGGAAAGGCATTGCATAGCAACGCGGTAGTAATGACTACCCGGAAGTTATATGAAAACCAGATTCCTGACTGGATACAGCACTATTTAGCTGAACGGAATTTAAAAGTTGAACCAAAGGCGGCATCTTTAATAGTAGAATTTGTGGGCAACGAGTTATCGAAGGTGTCAAATGAATTGGAAAAGCTTATTTTAAATATAAAAACAGGCAGCCAGATTACCATAGAAGATATTGAGAAAAATATAGGTATAAGCAAAGAATACAATACATTCGAATTAACTAAGGCAATAGGATTCAGAGATGTTAAAAAGGTAAACCTTATCATAAATTATTTCGTCGCCAACCCAAAAGCAAATTCGATGGTGTTTACCTTAGGATCTTTATACACTTATTTCTCAAAGTTATACCTGCTTCAATATGAAAAACCTATAAATGATTCCGATATGGCAGCCTTGCTAGGTGTGCGGGCATTTCCCATCATATTGAATGAATATAAAGCCGCTTTGAAAAATTTCTCATTGGAAAAAGTAGAGGAAATTTTTTACTTGTTACAGCAATATGATCTTCGTTCCAAAGGTATTAATGACTCCGGAACACCGGAAGGTGCATTGCTGAAAGAGCTCACATACAAAATTCTGCATTAGATTTGTTATAAGAGCAGAAAGGCTTTCTGATGAAAATATACTTATTCATGATGATAATGCTTTCGGGCGCAAAGGGATGTGATTCCCAGCAGCCCTCGAATAAAAATGAATTGCCGGTCGTGAAGACTACTTCACAGGCTTGGTCAGGCGGTGCTGCTGGCTCAGGTCGTGGAATGTACTATACGATCTACCTTATAATGAACAATACTGATGACTATACATTCGATTCATTATGGGTTCAGGGTAAAAGGTTTGCCGTCACACGGAAGCCAAGCAATTCTCCAATGGATACAGTAGTACTTAGTGTTACTGATGCAACTAATAGATTTCCGCAGAAGGCAGATTCAAGTGGAACTATTCAGACCCCAGATACTATTAATTTTCCTATTGAAACCTCAGGTGAAGGTGTATTGGGTTACCATTACAAGGGATCGCAAGAGTATTATGTTATAAAAAACTGGATAAAGCTCAAACCAATTTTTTATCCTTAATACAGGGTTAAGTCGAAAGGAGCCTTCATAGGATGAAAGTTACAATAATCAATGATGGGTTCGTCTCTCAAATTCAAAATAGACGAAATTGGACCCTTATTCAGAGCTTATAATCAATGCAGTTGAAACAGCAAAATCTGCAATTGTTAAAATTGATGTTACAAAAAGAAAGCAAAATAAAAAGTTGTCCGGAAGTTCGGGTTCAGGTTTCTTTTATTCTTCTGATGGATATCTTTCACAAACAGCCATGTGATTGGGGGTGCAGAAAAATTAAATGTTACTCTTCATGATGGCAACCAGTTTGAAGCATCACTAGTTGGTGAAGACGCTGATACAGATATTGCAGTATTGAAAACGGGAGCTTATAATTACCAACCAGTACGGCTTGGGGATTCATCAGCTTTGAAAATCGGACAACTGGTAATTGCCATTGGAAGTCCTTATGGCTTTCAGCATTCAGTAACAACTGGTGTCGTAAGTGCTTTGCAGCGAACACTCCAGTCGTCAACAGGTCGCCTGATGGATAACATAATCCAAACAGATGCATCATTAAATCCCGGCAATTCTGGCGGGCCGCTACTTAACTCAGAATCTGAAGTAATTGGAGTAAACACTGCTGCCATTCCCGGCGCACAAGGGCTGTGCTTTGCTATCAGCATTAATACGGCAAAAACAATTGCAAATCAACTCATGAGAGGAGGGCGTGTAAAGCGAGCTTACCTTGGCTTCAGCTCGCAGCAGGTAGATTTGATCCCTAAGGTTGCTCATTTTCATAAGCGGAAAAATAAGCGAGGTCTTTTTGTTATCTCCGTAGAACCGTATTCACCGGCTGAATATGCAGGTATAAAAGTTGGTGATTTCATCACTTCCTTCAATGATGTGGAGGGTACATCTGCTGACGACTTGTTCCGTATGCTTATGGAAGAAAAATAGGGATATTCCAATATATAACTATAATCCGGGATCAGGTGAAGATCGACATTCGGATAACACCTGTAGAAAAAAATCATCTAAGGCAGCATGACGGAAATCGAGTAAATTCCTATCATGCTTTTTGTAACACCCAAAACTTTTTTGAATCGTTAGTCACTTTAAATCGCTCATCAATTCGGATTCCTACAATGCAGGCCATCTTTTCCCCTGAAACAATTACAAAGGTCTGTTCCTTCTGATGAATGGGTATCTTCT
>JACCZZ010000258.1 GCA_013695715.1 Chitinophagales bacterium
TAGGTACTCACGAAGAATTACTTCATCTTGACAAGCATTACCGAAAACTGTATGAGCTGCAATTTAAAAGGCGGGAAGTTGGGTCGCTAAAGATTCATACTCCTGATTATGCTAAACATTCCTGATAATTCTTACTCAATTCACAGCATAAGCATTTTCATGGGATACAACTCTCTTTTAAGAGGATTATATACCAATCCGATACTTCAAGTGCTGTTACCCCGAGTAAAGGTCGGTCTCCATCTTGCCCAAACATCACGGGTGCTGCACCTCCCTCACCAAGATATCCAAAATATGCATCTCCTACATTGCGATTTATTTTTGTTCCATCAGCTAATGTAAAGTCAACTGTTTTGTAAGGCTTGATTCCAAGTTTATCGAGTATGTCGGACTGTACAAGGCTATAAACGGCACCGGAATCTATCATGAATTCTAACGATGCACTTTCTTCCGCTTCACGCGATTTTTTGACCTCAAAATTTTTGAAGGTAAGTCCCATCATCTTAACTGTTGTCGTGATTGCACTTATAATTATTCAGCAGTTGTTGAAATTGCAGGCGCCTCTGTTTTGGCAGTATTTTTAGCAATAAATTCCTTTATCCATCCAGTAGTAACAGACTTAGGCCTTTCAATGCCCTGTCCTAGAGCACGATCCCAAACTAATGATGCAAGCACCCCTAATGCTCGCGAAACACCAAACAATACTGTGTAAAAATCATATTCTACTAAGCCGTAGTGCACAAGCAATGACCCTGAGTGAGCATCTACATTTGGCCATGGATTTTTAATCTTTCCTGTTTCACCTAATATTGTTGGAGCTACTTCATAAACGTTCCAAACGATGTTTACAAGCTCATCATCAGGGCAGTGTTTTTTTGCAAATTCCATTTGAGCTATAAATCGTGGATCGGTTTTTCTAAGTACTGCGTGGCCATAACCAGGAACAACCTTTCCTTCAGACAATGTCTGCCGAATGTATCCTTCAATTTCTTCCTTACTCAATCCTCCGTTCCCGAGTTTTTTCTTCATCTCAAGAATCCATCGAATCACCTCCTGATTTGCAAGGCCATGCAACGGACCGGCGAGACCATTCATACCAGAGGCAAATGATAAATATGCATCGCTAAGTGCAGAACCAACGAGGTGCGTTGCGTGGGCAGAAACATTCCCCCCCTCGTGATCTGCATGAATGGTAAGAAACAAGCGCAGATAGCTATAAAAGTCTGGCTGGTCGTAGCCAAGCATGTGCGCAAAATTTGCTGACCAATCAAGGTCAGGATTGGGTTCTATATGTTTGCCTTTTTTGTAAGAACGGCGATAGATGTATGCAGCAACACGGGGAAGACGTGCAATAAGTGTCATCACATCTTCATACATGGGATCCCAATATTCTTTTTTGTTGATGCCTTCCCGGTAGGCTTTCACAAAGTGCGATTCAGTTTGCATTGCCATGATGCCGATGCTGAACTGCGTCATTGGATGCGTATCGCGTGGCAGGCGGTCAATGGCTTTGAAGACATGCAGGGGAACGATGGCGCGGCGTGCCCAGACATTTGCGACATGCTGCACATCTTTGAAGGTTGGAATTTCATCAAGGAGTAAAAGATAAAATAACCCTTCTGGTAAAGGTTCATTACAACTTTCAAGGTTTGGAAGCTTTTCACGCAATTCAGGAATGGTATAACCTCTGAAACGAATTCCTTCATTAGGGTCAAGCAAAGAGGTTTCAGTTACTAAGGCCATCATACTTTTCATGCCTCCATATGCCTGGCTAATATTGTAACTGCCAAGTTGCGTATCTCCATGATTCTTCAAAAGATCTTTAATATCAGCAGCCATTGGCAATGCCTTGGCAGCGAATTTTTCTTTGATATAGCCCATCGTCTGGTATGATTTAAGAGAACAAAATTAGAGAAAAAATGGGGGCTATTATAAAGCTTGTTTGAAATTAGTCCGAGGGAAACAATGACAGAAAAAATGAATAAAAATAATGCATGTAAGTATTTTTAGGAAAATGGATGGTTCTTCTGTAGCTTGAATTTTTTGTATTAAGAATAGATAACATAGCAGATGCAATTGAATGTGGTGTATTTATTATTAGGAAGTAATATCGGTAACCGTTTTTTACATATGCAGAAGGGCATAGAAAAGATAGATGCCCAGGCAGGCATGATTCAGAAAAGATCATCCCTTTATGAAACGGAGCCATGGGGGGTTATAAATCAAGATAATTATTTGAATGCTGCTGTGATGATTAAAACGCCCTATACACCTGATGAATTATTTCATCGCCTAAAAAGCATTGAAGCAAATGAGGGGCGGACAGACCAAACAAAATATGCTTCCCGCACTTTAGATATAGATATTTTATTTTATAATAATTGGGTATTGAAAACAAATCAATTAACGATTCCCCATCCAAAGTTGTCGTTGCGGCGGTTTGTGCTTGATCCCTTGCATGAAATTGCTGCTGACTTTGTACATCCGGAATTAAATAAAACCGTCAGTCAACTGTTGATAGAATGCAATGATGATAAAAAAGTAATGCTGCTATAGGAATAGCTTCTATAAGATTCAATTTCGCAGCTTGTGTCTTTGTTATTCACTGCTTCTCTTCAGATCAATGCCTTAATTTTAACCCATGAAAAAATTGAAGTTGCGTGGAAAAGACTTGCAAGCAATAGGGTATACACAAGGCAGAGCTATTGGGATTGCAATTGATGTGATGCAGAAAAATTATAAGCATGAAACAAAGAAAGAGGCATTGCAAACACTGAAAAGTGTTTTAGAAAATCCACAATCTTATCTGCAAGATCCTTCATTATCAAAAGTTGCTGAAGTACTCACTGGAAAGATTAATACTGCAAATGCAGAAATTCCATTACACAGCTTTATACCTGATTATAATGTTTTTGGTGCCGCACAAATTGAGCCTGGTGCCTTAAAGCAGATGGAGGTTGCCATGCGATTGCCAATTACAGTAGCAGGTGCCCTGATGCCCGATGCCCATCAGGGATATGGCTTACCTATTGGTGGCGTATTGGCAACAGAAAATGCGGTGATTCCTTATGGAGTGGGAGTTGATATCGGCTGCAGAATGTGCTTATCAGTTTACAATTTACCAGATAAAATTTTAAAGGAAGACAAACACCGGCTTGAAAAAATTCTTGTACAAAATACGCTCTTTGGCGCGGGTAAAGATTTTTCGAAAAGCAGTGATCATCCTGCTGTGGAACGGAAGGAATTTAATGAGTTGCCTGTGCTTAAATCATTGCATTCAAAGGCAGCAAAACAGCTTGGCTCATCAGGATCAGGAAATCATTTTGTTGAATTTGGCTTCGTAGAAATTTCTGATGAAGAAAGTGACTGGAATCTGCCTGCAGGAAAATATCTCGGAGTGCTTTCTCATTCCGGCTCCAGAGGATTAGGGGCTTCCATCGCAGCTCATTATACAAGAGTGGCAATGGAAAAATGCAGGTTACCAGGCGAGGCTAAACATCTTGCCTGGCTGTCACTTGATTCAGAGGAAGGGCAGGAGTATTGGAAAGCTATGAATGTTGCCGGTGATTATGCATCTGCCTGTCATCACATAATTCATGAAAAAATCTCTAATGCGCTCGCCGAAA
>JACCZZ010000261.1 GCA_013695715.1 Chitinophagales bacterium
CAATGCTGCATCTCTGAATGTTTATTACATTCCTCTGCACAATCTTCACATATGGTGGCACAAAGTTCACATGCAAGCGCAGCATTTTCACTTCCCCGCATCATCATCTGAGAAGCAAAAAGGCAAATATCTGCACAGTCACGATTTAATTGTATGCACCTTAAAACATCTGTATTTTGATCTTTCATGCATTCATTGATACAAAATTCCGCTTGCTGTGCAGTTTGAATGCATTGCTGGATGCAAGATTCATAGACTTCGTGATCCATTAGATGGTTTTTTATATCGGGGTTACAAAAAGCTTACCGCAGATGTATTTCTTCGTTCTTCTCTCCTTGATGGGCGTTAAAAGTTTTCTAACCCTTTTTGGTACAAAAAAATAGTTGCCTTCAATTCAAGGTTAGCCTGGCTTTCTGCTGTTAATAGAAATCTTCCTAATTTTCATGAAAGATATTCACAGATGCGCTTAATAAAAGCAATATTGATATTTATAGTATCTGTGTTCCAATTGAATGCTTATTTACATGCACAGCAACTTTTTTATTCAGCAGATGTCGAAAAGATGATTTCTTTAGAAAAGACGCAGGGATATGAAAAGGTTATGTTTAAAGAAAATGTTTTAACTCAGGATTATGACCAGGTTTACCTGCGTGCGAACTGGCAGATTGATCCAACTATATATTATATCAGAGGTGAGCTTGTATATTACATTCATCCTTTATCTTCTGATTTAAACACCCTCTATTTTGAGCTTTCTGATTCGCTCCAATTCAATTGGTTTATCTTTCATGGAGATACAAGCTTCAATTTTGAAAGACCAGGCGGAGATCTGATAGCGCTGCATTTAAACGCACCCTTTAATGCTAATATAGACTCCGTCACTCTGAATTATGAAGGAGCGCCACCCTCTTCTGGATTTGGAAGTTTCAACCAGTCCACTCACCTAAATGACAGCATTATATGGACACTCTCTGAACCTTATGGATCAAGCGATTGGTTTCCTGGAAAGAGAAGCCTTACCGATAAGCTCGACTCACTGGACGTGTTTATAAAAACCCCAATGAAATATCATGCAGGAACGGCGGGCATTCTGGTAAGTGAAACTCCAATCTCGGGTACAGATGAAAAAATGATCCACTGGCGTCATCGTTATCCAATTGCAAACTACCTCATTGGAGTGGCCATAACTAATTACGCTGTAATTAATGAAATTGCTCTTTTGCATAGCGGAGATTCTGTAAAAATTATCAACTACATCTATCCTGAAGACTCTGCCATCTATGCAGCTAATCCACCTGTAGCTATTCCTTTTCTACAACTCTACTCAGACTACTTCGGCGATTACCCGTTTAAGGAAGAAAAATATGGCCATGCACAGTTTAACTGGGGGGGAGGCATGGAGCACCAAACTATGAGTTTTGTTTACGGTCTTGAGTACTATGAGCTCGTTGCCCATGAACTGGCGCATCAGTGGTTTGGCAATAAGGTTACCTGTGGCAGTTGGCAGGATATATGGCTAAATGAGGGTTTCGCAACCTATCTCTCGGGCTTGTGCTATGAACAGCTTGCTCCGCAGTATTGGACCTTGTTTAAGCAAGGCAGACAAGCCAGCGCTTTTACCGACTCAACCGGATCAGTATTTTGTGAAGACACATCAGACGTCAGCCGAATTTTTAGTGGTTCACTCACTTATTCGAAAGGCGCTTACCTTTTGCACATGTTGCGCTGGAAACTGGGTGATGAAATTTTTTTCAAAGGAGTTTATGAATATATCAATGACACAACATTGTGTTATGGCTTCGCACGGACTGATGATTTAGTTCAGCATTTAGAAGCGGCTAGCGGACAGCAATTAGATGAATTTTTTAATGATTGGTTTTATGGAAAAGGGTATCCGATATATCATCTAAAATGGGCAAAGCTTCCTGATAATAAAATAAACATTGCCATTCACCAGACACAGAATAATCCCACCGTATCATATTTTGAAATGCCGGTGCCTCTTCTGCTAAAGAATGCCTTGCATGATACATTGGTGGTGATTCAGAATGACGCAAACGATCTAACGTATACCATCGGGCCGCTTTCTTTCATTCCCGATAGCATCTTCTTCGATCCTGATTTGTGGCTGCTTGCAAAAAAAGATACACCACAATATGATCCGATGCTTTCTCAATTAGTTGCAATTTACCCTAATCCGGCATCAGATGCTATCACTATTATTTTTCATGGCGATCAGGAAGTAGTGGAGGAGATTACTTTATTCGATCTTACAGGTAAAAAAATGATTTCATTAAATACTGCTGCAGCAAGTTTTTACGATCCGGTAACAATTGACATTTCTAACCTTTCCGGCGGGTATTACTTAGTAAACCTTAGGACGAACAAACAACAATATGTTCAACGAATGGTAAAATTTTAATTTTGCAAGAACAAGAGAATATTTTCCTGCATAACATTTGATAACTTTTTGAGTGCCCAAATTTAAAAATAACCTATGAATAAGATCTTCATTATTATTACAATAGTAGTCTACAGTTCGGCAAATTGTTTTTCACAAACAAAGAAACAGTGTTGTAAGGCTCCTTCAGCTGCTTCAGCCTTCGCAACCTTTGCCAATAATTCCAGTTTTATTGGTGCTCATGAATCACCGAAGCCTCTTTCCTATGCAGAGAAGGGCAAGATGGTCTCTTTTCCATCCCCTGATGGGAAAAATGCAAATGCATATATGGTTAAATCAGGCAATAAATCTAATAATTACCTCATCGTTTTTCATGAATACTGGGGATTGAATGACTACATAAAACGGCAATCTGATCTTTACTTTGATACTCTTGATGTAAATGTGATCGCTTTAGATCTTTATGATGGAAAAATAACCATTGATCCGGATGAAGCGGGCAAGCTGGCGCAATCAATAGATGAAGAAAGAGCTGTAAATATTATTAAAGGGGCTCTGGCTTATGTAGGCAGAGATGCAAAGATTGCAACTGTTGGATGGTGCTTTGGTGGCGGATGGTCGCTTCAGGGTGCATTGTTAGCTGGAAAACAAGCAACAGCCTGTGTAATGTATTATGGAATGCCTGAAACCGACATCAATAAATTGAAAAATCTGAACAGTGAGGTGCTTTTTGTATGGGCTAAAAAAGATCAATGGATTAATGAACAGGTAAAGAATGAATTTATAGAAAACATGAAAGCTGCAGATAAAAGATTAACAGTAAAAGAATACGATGCAGATCATGCCTTTGCGAATCCTTCCAATCCGCATTTCGATGAATCCGATGCATCAGAGGCTCAAAAGATTACGCTAAACTTTTTAAGATCCCATTTTGAATAAAGCAAAAGGTTTTCTTTAAGAAAATCTTCAATGCAGAGAGTAATTCAGTAGTTGGTCAAATTATTGCCTTTCAGTCTGACACTCAACTAAGATTGAATTTATATCATCTGTTAAGTACACCATGAGGAAATCTTTATTAATTTTCTTAGGAACATTACTTTCCACATCCGTATTGTCTCAGGAGTTAAACATTGTATCTTACCAGGAACTTGAGAAAATCATCTCTGCGTCTCCAGGAAAACCCAGGTTAATAAACTTATGGGCCACCTGGTGCAAGCCCTGTGTAGAAGAGATGCCTTATTTTCTCACCGCGCAGGAAAGATATAAAGATAAGGTAGAATTCATTTTTGTCTCTCTTGATTTTATGTCGCAAACTCCGAAAGTTAAAGAGATGATTAAGAAGCTTTCGATGCAGGGCACCCTGGTTCAGTTAAATGAACCTGGTGGTGATTGGATCAACAAACTCGATAAAAACTGGTCAGGTGCAATTCCTTACACAGTTTTGTATTTGCCGAATGGTGAGATAAAGGAACATTATGATGCCTTCAGCAGTTTAGAAGATCTTATTACGTTTATAGATACTCATTTTTCAAAATAAATCAATCCAACAACACATGAAAAAAACTTTGCAATTGGCATCCGTCGCAATACTAACTGTAGCAATTTTGACCTCTGCCTCAATAAATGGTTATAAGGTAGGCGATACGGTGAAAGATTTTAAATTAAAAAACATTGACGGCAAAATGATTTCCTTGTCAGAATTCTCTGATGCTAAGGGGTTCATTGTAATATTTACATGCAATCATTGCCCCTATGCAAAAGCGTATGAGGAACGCGTAATGGCACTGGATAATAAGTACAAAAGCAAGGGATTTCCAATTATTGCAATCAATCCGAATGATCCAGTAGCAGTACCTGATGATTCTTTTGAAAACATGGTTCAGAATGCGCGCAAAAAAGGTTTTACGTTTCCCTATTTAATGGATGAAACCCAACAGGTTGCCCGTCAGTTCGGAGCTGCCCGTACACCTCACGTATATGTTTTAAACAAAACTGCGAGTGGAAATGAAGTAGCTTATGTAGGTGCAATAGATGATAACACTGAAGATGCAAGCCAGGTGAAACATACGTACGTGGAAGATGCTGTAAACGCACTGCTTAATGGGAAAGATATTTCAGTGACTGAGACAAAAGCAGTAGGCTGCACCATTAAATGGAAAAAATAAAATTAGTAAGGCAAAAAACAGGAAAGAGCATCCGTAATAGGGTGCTTTTTTATTGGATGGAAAGTTAGTCAGAAAATATGCCTAACTATATCCATTTGGGCAAAAGTTAAAATTAGACTTCCCCTGCAAAATCAATATATCTATGAAAAACATTCTGCTCTTTGGTGGTACGGGATTGATTGGAGGAGAAGTGCTTCGCATGCTTTCGGAAGATAATAGTATTACGATATCCGCATTTCTCCGGCGACCCACAACATTACTGAAGACATCTCCTTATCTTATACCGCATGTAGTGGACTTTAACCGCATCGAAGAATGGCATAATGAAATTGCAGGCGATGTTTTATTCTGCTGCTTAGGCACTACCCTCCGAAAGGCAGGATCAAAGGAAGTATTCCGACAGGTAGATTATGAGCTTGTGGTTAAGATTGCAAAGGCGGCAAGTGAAAACGGAGTTAAGAAGTTCATTGTGATTTCATCTCTTGGAGCGGATGCTTCTTCAGCAAATTTTTATCTGAAAACCAAAGGTGAAATGGAGCGTGATGTGCAGCAATTGTCCTTTCAGCAGATAAAAATATTACGGCCGTCAATCCTAATTGGCAACCGTACAGAAATAAGGCTTGGAGAAAAGGCTGGAATTCTGCTGGCTTCAGTGCTAAGCCCGTTGATGTTAGGCAGGCTGAAGAAATATAAACCTATTTCTGCAACTGTCGTTGCGAAAGCTATGATTATGTTATCAGGTAGTGATAGTTCGCAGGTAATTTATGAGTCTAATGAACTTCGAATGTTAAGTCAATAATTATATTGAATCGCATTACTTTAAGTCCTTTTTCATCTTGAAACCATTTTGCTATACTAAAGAAAGCGAATGAAGATGGAAAATTAATCAGTTACTTAGCTTAAACACAAGTCTTATAAGATCATCTTTATAATTAGCGCCAATGGGAATTTCTTTTCCATTTATTTCTACAAAATTCCCTACTATTGAATTAACTGCTCCCAGAGAAACCATATAAGACTTATGAACTCTTATAAATCTGCTTTTCGGCAGAATCTCTTCAATCTTTTTCATTGTTTGATGAACAACGAGTAATTTCTCTTTAGTGTAAATTTTCAAATAGTCCTTCATCCCCTCTATGTAAGTGATGTCAGCATAATTAACTCTCACAAGCTTACTATCTACTTTCATAAACATATAATCTGATTGAGTATCTCCATCTCCCTGTATTTTATGCTGCTCAATAACTTTATTCACCGCTTTTAAAAATCTTTCGAAAGAAATAGGCTTCAAGAGATAGTCTGCAACGTTCAGATCAAATCCCTCAATGGCATGATTGGGGTATGCTGTGGTAAGGATGACGGCAGGTGGGTTCTTTAGTGATTTCAAAAAAGACAGGCCATCAATTACAGGCATCTGAATATCCAGAAACAGAAGATCCACCCTTTCATTGTTTAATGATTGAAAGGCTTCAAGTGCATTACTGCATTTCCTAATTAGTTGAAGATCGGCCATCCGCTGTATATAGTTTTCGAGCACTTCCAGTGCAAGTGGTTCATCATCTATGATTATGCATCTGAGCATTTCTATAAAAGATTTAATTCAAGATCAACTTTGTAAGAATCTTTCAGGGCTAAAATTTTCAGATAATGCTTTTGAGGATATATTAATTCCAGCCTCTTTTGCACGTTGTCTAATCCGATCCCTCCTTTCTCTTTCGAGAATGCACCTTTTAAGTGAACAGTATTCAAAACCTTAAGCTGCAGACTGCCATTAAGTACGTTGAGCTGCACATCTACAAATCCCTTTTCCATCTGAGCATTAATGCCATGCTTAAAGCTGTTTTCTACAATGGGGATAAGCAACAGTGGTTCAATCTGGTAGTCCTTCGGATTTCCTGTTAATGAAAAATTAATTGACACATCATCACCATGGCGTATACGCTCCAGCTCAATGTAATTGCTGATAAACTGAATCTCTCTATCAAGCGCCACACGGCCGGAGTTGCACTCATATAACACATACCGCATCATGTCACTCAGCTTTAACACCATGTCTGGGGTTTTTTCAGATTTTCTTAATGCAAGAGAATAAATATTATTAAGCGTATTAAAAAGAAAATGTGGATTAATCTGAGCCTTCAATGCATTTAGTTCCAGGGTTAGATTGTCGCGTTGCAATTGAAGCAGGCGTGTTTGAGTTGACCGAACCTGCCCTGCATATTTGATGGAATAGGTGATCACAAGAGTAAAGAAACCTTCGAATATATCGTAACGGGCATTCAAGTGAGAAATGTAATCACTTAAACCTATAGATAAAATTGATTCTGGAATTAATGTGAGGAGGGTATAATTCACAAATGAATATGTAAATATCAGCGAAATGGTAGCTATTGCATATAGCAGATAATGCCTTTTGTTCAGCAGAAGTGGTACAAAAAAATAAAGATGCAAGTACATCATTGGTATTTGAGTGGATGCATATACAAGCATAAACAAAAGCTCACCGAAACCAAAACCATAAAGTGAGACAATGTCGTAGAAGGTGCGGAAAAGCCAAAAAAGCCAAAATCCAATATGCATAAACAGCCTCCTCAACTTAGGATTCTGCATCCTTCTGCTAACGCCGTGAAGATAAAATTGCGGGGAGCTCATGAAAGAGGAAAGTATGGGTTTTATAATGAAAAGGAATAAACTTATAGACAAGTACTTTTCTTTCTTCGACCAAGGCAGTAAGTTTTGACAATACAGATGGACTGTATTAGCTACATCAACAATAATTTATGACAAATATTTTGATTTCACTTTTATGTAGTTTTGTGAAAACTTACAACTATGCTTAAATGGGCCGCCATCTTTCTTGTGATAGCAATCATTGCTGCCGTTTTCGGATTCACTGGTATTGCCGCAGGAGCAGCCTCCATTGCTAAGGTGCTTTTTTTTATTTTCCTTGTACTTTTTGTTCTGGCATTAATATTTGGAGGAAGCTTATTTAAAAAATAAGCCCCTACCTTAATTATGCTTGAAGACGCTACCTTTAAGTTGGTGGAAAGATTCTCTGAGGAGTTTAAATTCCACCTAACTTATTATGCTGGTGATGTATCTATTATTTTCTCTTAAGGATATACTTAAATAATGAATGCTGCCCATGGGCAGCATTCATTATAAAAATATGTTATCTCTGTTTATTTTAAGCCAAAAAGCACCCCTACATTTAAAGCTAAATTGCCATTGAAATTATTTGAATTACTTATAGCATTGTCTTCAGTAATATCGAGTAGTCCTTTGGTATAAGTAATGTCGGTATTCAGCCATACGGCTTCCATAAGTTTAAAGTTTAAACCAGCGCCTGCATGAACGCCAATATCAAAAGAGCTGGTAGTGGATTTAAAATCAGTGTCCTCAAATTTAGAACTGAGGAGATAGCCTAAGGTCGGGCCTAAAAAAACTTTAGGTCGCACAGAGTTTCCATAATCACCAAAAAAATAAATTCCTCGAATAGGTAACCGCAGGTAACTTGTATTCCACTTAGTCGTTAAATTAAGGGAGTCGGATTTAAGTTTTGAACCTTCAAGAGAATATTTCAGATCAGCCCCTAACCCCCAATGAGATTCAGTTGAAAACACCATGGAAGCTCCACCGTTAAATCCGGGATGGAGAGCAGTCTTAGCATTCTCGTCCAAATCAGATATCCATGTATGTTGCAGACCTGCAGACGGACCAATAGAGAAAAACTGAGCGCTAACCATTTTACCAAAAACTAAGCAAATTAAAAGAATGGAAAAAATCTTTTTGAGATCCATGTTGATTTTTTTATTTGAGGCGCTCAACTCAAAAGGAATGCCATAGAAAGTTCTTTTCTAAGAGCAATATTTTATATAAGGAGGGGAACAAAATATTTGGCGAGCATTAATCTAATGAAATGGAGGGTAACTTTGGGGCATAATAATTGAAAAAACATACAACTCATCCTTCAATCATACGAGCTAAATGAAAACCCTGTATTTAGAGGTCGAAAATTTCTTTGATAAATTTGCAACATTTGCTTCCCGGCTATTCACCAACTCAATCATCTTCCTTGCAGCATTTCTATTAGT
>JACCZZ010000274.1 GCA_013695715.1 Chitinophagales bacterium
TCATCTTTGGCCATCGTCACATTGTTCTGGAATACAAGCTTACTGAAAGCAGCACATTCATCAATCTTGGAGATTGGGTTAGGTACAACAGCTATGCAATATTCGATGGAAAGAACTTAGAATTAAAATACTTTACATCTGAGTAGAAGAGAATTAATAAAACACAATCAATCTTTCATCACCTTTACAGATATTGATTCAGATTTTGTCTTTAAAGCAAGCAGATAAATACCTGCCGGAAAATCCTTCAAATTGATTAGATAATAGTCACCGGAGTAATTCCCTTTTTCTTCCTGAAGAACTTTTCCTGATAAGTCGGTGATCGTAATCACCGCTTGTTCATTCGAAGAAAATGGATAGTTGATAACAAGTTGATCAGAAGTGGGGTTCGGAAAAATTTTCAGGGTTGATACCTGATCAATTGATGAAGATGAAGTAGATATATCGTTAAGTAAGCGAAAGATGAAGAAATTTGGGATGTCACCGCCAGTAACCAATATCTTATTATCCCAACTTAAATCAAGATTAGCTCTACTGATTATTGGCACTATGGCAACTCCAAAATTTCCAAAGGTTAAATCAATGGAACCATCATAATTAAACCGTTTCATAGGAGGTGAAGAACCGAAATAAGCCACTATTTTCCCATCTGGCAAACTCATTGCGGTTGGTATTAAGTCTGAGGAGAATCCACTTTGAATATCGAATGAAACTTTTCCATTAGTACCAAAAGAGCTATCAATATTTCCATCTCCATTATGTCTCATCAAAAAATCTTCAAAAACAGCATTATCGTAATTACCTAAAACAGATATTACTTTATCATTCATCCAAAAACAACCATAGATGTTTTCTGCTAACAAATCAACAAATCCATTATTCCCAAAAGTAGTGTCCACTAATCCATCTTGTTTTAATGAAATAATTCTAATCATGGTTGTTAACAAGACGGTATCGTAATGGGAAGACTCAAAGATTATTTTATTATCATCGGACACAGCAACGGCTGCATTTTCTCCGTTTTCCCATTCAAAAAGGTCAAGACCATTATTACCGAATGAACTGTCTATACTGCCATCCACATTGAGTCTGAAAAGAAACGGATGGTTGGGAATATCCCAAAAATATCCAGTTATAGGTTGAACTCCCGCAACCAATAACTTGCCATCACTTTGAATTGTAATATTGTGTAATAATCCAATGTAATTGTTTCCAAACAAGGGTTCGCTAATGCCCATTTTTCCATAACTGGAGTCGAGTACCCCATCCTGGTTGAATCTGTAAATTCTGATTTTAGCAGAGGTGCTATCGCTGGTTAAATCCTCATGGTAATTATAAAAAATATCGCTGTATGATTTGGCTAAATAAACATAATTGCTGTCTGAGGTCATAGAAACACCCCAGGTATAATCATGATTATTAAATATTAAGAAACCATCCTGACCGTAAGAAGAATCAATTGAACCGTCATCTAATAATTGGAATAAAAATAGATCTTGATTTGCCCACGGTGTTACAGTACAAAGCACATTTCCGTTTGCCATTGCATTACAATCAGCGTCGTCTCCGAAGGAACCCCAAGCAGTATCGGTTGCAACAATTACATTTCCTGAAACACCAAAGGCAGAATCAATTACGCCTGCTAAATCAATTTGGGAAAGAATTGCCATATTATCACCATTATCGAATACAGTTCCGCATAATAAAATATTGCCTTCTGGTGTTTTTGCTCCAATTATACGTGTGGTAGTTCCCAATTTATAGTCAGCCATTGCAATTCCATTTTCGCCGAAGTCCTGATCAAGGTTACCATTATTTAAGACATGGAATACCCCTGGATGGTAGTCATCCCCTTCCGCATAAATAGAGGCAACAACAATAGCAGTTGTATCCGCTTGAGGCAAAACCGACCAGGCATAATTCTTTTTTGATCCGGAGTACAAGGTTGAAATGCCAGTTGATCCGAAAGAGCCATCGAGTGAACCATCGGTAAGAAAACGCCAGCATAGGGTGTTACTTGTAGTGGAAGTTTTGCTATAACCAGAAATTATGATTTTCCCATCAGGAAGTATGGCAACCTCCTGACCTGCCTCAGTATCTTCATTTTCTAAAACTTCATAACCAAGGCCCGCGAAGGTATTGTCAAGAGTTCCATTAGTGTTGATACGAGCTACAAAAAGATCATTTTGATAGGTACCAGTAACTATAATCTTTCCATCAGATTGCTGTGCCAAGCCAAATGGGAAACTCGTATCTAATGTCTGAAGGTCTATCTTGCCTGTAGAATTAAATGTAAGATCATTAGAGCCATCCTCATTATATCGCTTGACCCGACCTACTCCAAGGTATTGTCCGGCAATTACAATTTTTCCATCAGTTTGAATAAGAATGGCATCACTGATGAAATCCAAGTTAGCTTCATTACCCATAAAGGAGTTTTCCACCGTCCCGTCTTCCAAAAGTCGGGCTAGCCAGGGACCTTCGAATGGGGTTGAACCAACTAATACGATACGATTTAATGAATCAATTACAAAAGTGAAAGGGGACACATCACCACCAAACAAATAACATTCAAGGATTCCAGACTGACCAAAGGAGCTGTCGGGAGTTCCATCCGGCAAAAATTTTTTAAAATAAGCCGTACCATCATTGGCCGTCAGGATTAATATCTTACCGTCCTTTGTTAAAGCCATGTCCTGCACATTTTCCTGTTTGAACGATTTATAAAGAGTCACTATGCCGTCGCCCCCAAAGGTAGAATCAAGAGCACCGGGCTGAGCAAAAGCTATAGACGTAATGGTTAATGCAACAATTATGGTTGATATTTTTTTCATAAGAAATAGTATAAGAAGGTTGTAGTATTTTAAAATTACATATTTTGTACTACTTAAGACTAACTATTCAAGAAGCTGCCTTAATAGCTATCAA
>JACCZZ010000278.1 GCA_013695715.1 Chitinophagales bacterium
TATTCACCGCTCCAATCTCTTTGGATACCGGATGGAGCTCATTGATATATTGAATTATAGATTCCTTATACGGTATAGTAACATTTAAGCCATCAAGGTCAGGGTGGGAAGCGATTAAACCAGGGAATTCCTCCACCTTTAATAAAGGAAAATTGTTATAGACACAATCAACAATGTGTCGCTTATTAAATTTTTCGCTAAAATATGCTTTGGAAAAAGAGTGTTTAAGAGGATAGCCTATCAATCCAAAAAGCTTCATTCAGGCTTTTGCTTTATAATAAATCCTCAACCTAAATCCTTCTCCAAAGGAGAAGGACTTCTCTCCCTCTCCTTTGGAGAGGGGTTGGGAGGTGAGGAGCAAAATGAAGGGTATAAACATTTATGCAAACCTAAGTAGCGAAGAGTTACTCTTTAATCTTATTCACAAAAAAAGCGAGGGTGTCCCCTCTTAATCCTACACGCAAAGTTTCCAAAGGAATTACCTCATTGGGTGCAATGTTTCCGAGGTTCACATTACTTCCTACCAGTTTAACAAAAAAAACCTGCTGTGCCTTATTTGGAGCTTCCCAAAGAATTCTCTCAGCTGGGATCTGTGTTAATATCTCGTCCACCAATCCTTCCCTTACCTCACCACTGCCACGATAGATGCCTACATTTCCGCCCTCCCTCGCTTCAGCGATTACCTTCCATGCGCCGGCATCCAGTTCTTCTTTCATCAATTGAATCCATTTATATGGCGGAATTATTTTCTCGGCATCTTTCGAACCTACCTCTGAGAGTACGATTCTATTTTTTGCAAGCCTTTGAATTATCTCACACTTCCTGCCATGCGGAATTTCAAGTGAGCCATCAGAAACTTCCGCGTATTCAATACCATATTTGTCAAGAATCCTTATATATTCCTCAAAAGCATCATGAGCATAAAACCACTCAAGAAGAGTTCCACCGAAGTACACCGGCACATTGGCATTTTTGTAAACCGCAATTTTGTTTTTAAGATCTGGTGTTACTGCTGCTGTGCCGAAACCAAGCTTTACGATGTCTACATATGACCCTGCAATAGATATAAAATTTTCAGCTTCAGGTATACTGAGCCCTTTATCCATAACCATTGTAATTCCGACATTGCGCGGCTTGCTGCTACGTGACGGCAACCTGTCAATCAGATATTGCATTAAAATTATTTATATTGTTCGATGACCGAAGAAACGATCACATCGTGACGGAGCTCTGGGATAAACTTGTACATTAATTTATGTTTTGCATAGTGTGAACTGAGCCCTTCTTCGAGCCATGCCAATGCCTCCTTCCTTTTACCAATGCTAAAAAAGCAGACAGCACGCATAAAGGCATATGACGACACAGGTCCTTTTTCGAAAGCAGCAAAATCCATTAGCTGCAAAGCATCTTCATAGCATTCAAGGTCGATCAGGTAAACTACCAACTTTTCATAGTGGCTTTTGTTTTTATGCCTGTAGTTTAATGCCATAATTGACTGACAAGCAAAAATGAACGGCTCCACTTCAGCAAGGTTGTAAAATCCTTGAGCCATTCCCATTAGATAATTTACATTATCTGGCATCAGCCGCAGCGCCTTTTTATAAAAATGAATGGCATTCGCCCACGCTTTGTCCCGGCGAAAGGTTTCACCAATACGGTAATAGGCTTCACTGTATTTAGGATCTACAGAAATTGCCTTGCGGAAAAATGAGCGTGCTTTTGCAAAATCTTTAAGCTTCTCATAGCATATGCCTATGGAAAAATATAATTCTTCATAAGGTTTAGAAGCATCAATTGCCCTTTGAAATTGGTCAATTGCCTTATGAAATTGCTTTAACTTAAAATAAGCTTCACCACAATCACGGTAAGCCAGGTCGCATGATTCATTTATTGCAGTAACAAATTCATATGCCTCAATGGCTTTTTCATACATATCAATGTCGAAGTAGGCATGACCGAGATTGTGCCAGGCAAGATAAGAGTAAGGATTATTATCGAGAATCCTATTATGAAGCTCTATGCTTTCCTCATATTTTTTTGAAAGCTCAACACAGTACCACATCCGGCTCAATGCCTCTTCATTTTCCTGATTGATCTCAAGAACTTTTTTTAACGATTCAAATACAAGCTCATAGCGATCCCAGTCTTCATATACGTCGGCCATCTCTAAATGTAATTCCTCCCGATCGCCTTCATCACACACTTTCATAGCCAGTTCAAGGATAACAATCGCCTTTACATGTTCCTTCTTTTCCATGTAAATGTCACTGCGTAATATATGAATGCCAATGTCGGATGGATCCAAAGTTTCGGACTGGTCGAGCAATGCAAGAGCTTGTTTGTACTTTTTAAAATAAATTAGAAATCCTGATTTTTTTATAAGAAACCAGGGCGAGTATGGATGTTGTGCAATCGCATAGTCAAGCACAGTGATAGCCTTTTTCCATTGTTCTTTCTCTTCATAAAAACCCACTATATGCTCAAAGGTACTGACGTCGAAAAATTGCGGTGAATTATTTTTAACCATATCTTCAAACCGCTCAACCGATGAGTGTATATCAACGGGTAATGATTCCTCATAATCCCTATCTTCCATCACAACCAGTTTTAATTATTAAATAACCAAAGCTAATTTACAATAGTAATATTACAACCTATGCTCTTTCCTTCGCACGAAGTTCATATAAATTCTACAAACGGTAATTACAGCCTGCTTTCTAAAAATAATATGAAGATGCTATTGGAATAAATTTGAATAAGGGTTTATATTTGATAAAGGTTTTTAATTTTTTCTTCTGCACGATATCTGAGTTTAATGTCCCGTTCAACAAGCAGATTGTGGATCGGATGCGTGCTTGCAATGCTGCAAGTAATTACTTCTGCGAGGCTCTGTCAAAGTCAGACTGCATATTATTGGCAGCAAGAAGTAAATTATACCATCCACGTTACCCTAAATGACTCATCTCACTTTCTATCAGGAGACATTTCTATTGAATACTTCAATAACTCGCCCGATACCCTGAATTATATTTGGTTTCACCTTTGGCCTAATGCTTATAAAAACGATGAAACATCTTTTGCGCGTCAGCAACTGGAAAATGGAAATACTGAATTTTACTATTCAAGTGAGTCTGAAAAGGGCTTTATTGAAAACCTGGATTTTACCGTCAATAGCAAAAAAGTTATGCTCCAGGAAGATGAAAAAAATCCTGATATATCCCGACTGCTTCTTAATTATCCTTTATTACCAGGAAAGAAAATTAATATAAGCACTCCTTTCCAGGTTAAAATACCGAAGACTTTTTCAAGGTTTGGCCATATAGAACAGTCGTACCAGATCACGCAGTGGTATCCAAAGCCTGCTGTCTACGATAGTAAAGGATGGCACCCTATTCCTTATCTCGACCAGGGGGAATTTTATTCAGAGTTCGGATCCTTTGATGTCTCAATAACACTACCCGGAAATTACATTGTTGGAGCCACCGGTTCTCTTCAGGATGAAAGGGAGATTACATGGCTGGATTCTCTGGCTAATGTGACAAAAGAAAATTTAAGCATCGAAAAAGCACCCATTAAAGATGA
>JACCZZ010000290.1 GCA_013695715.1 Chitinophagales bacterium
GTTTTCACCATCTCTTTTGTGACAATATTTCCTTTCGATAATCCAAGAAAAACATCTGCATCTTTCAGTGCCTCAGCAAGCGTGTGAACATCCTCCTCAGTTGCAAATGGCTTTTTATAATCGTCTAAGCCGCTGCGATCTTTACGGATGACTCCTGCGCGATCAATCATTATAATGTTCTCCCGCTTCACACCGAGATAAACATATAACTGAGCGCAAGAAAGGGCAGAAGCGCCGGCACCAGAGACCACCACACGCACATTGTCAATTTTTTTATGTACCACTTCAAGTGCATTAAGCAATGCAGAACCCGAAATGATAGCCGTACCATGCTGATCGTCGTGCATCACCGGAATATTTAACTCTTTCCGAAGCCGAGACTCTATTTCGAAGCAATCTGGTGATTTTATATCCTCCAGGTTGATCCCTCCGAAGGTGGGTTCAAGCGCCTTTACTACATCAATGAATTCATCAATATCCTTTGTGTTAAGTTCTATATCAAAAACATCAATGTCTGCGAAGATTTTAAACAGAATCCCTTTACCTTCCATCACAGGTTTAGCCGCTTCAGGTCCAATATCTCCAAGTCCAAGAACAGCAGTACCATTTGTGATGACAGCAACAAGGTTCCCCTTTGCAGTATAACTATATACTTTTTCTTTATCGGCTGCGATCTCTAAACATGGTTCTGCAACACCAGGTGAATAGGCAAGTGCAAGGTCACGCTGCGTCTTTGTTTCTTTGGTGGCAACTACTTCTATCTTACCAGGACGACCCTTGCTGTGATAGTTCAAAGCATCCTGCCTGCTAATCTTTACCGCCATTGTAATTTATTATAGGTCTCTAACAAAGTTTTCCGTCATCTCCATTATAAACCATCATTTGAAGAGGCAGATTTGTACGTAAGAGTTTCTGACTATGACAATGGAAATGAATGTTAATTAATAACTATCTCTGAATATTTTACAGCAGAGAATAGTGACACAGTTCTTGCACCTTGATTAAAACGGGTAAAATTCAGGTCTATAGGGGTGGGTATTTGGAAGGCCTAAGATAAACATTCTGTAGACAAAGCCAAAGAGAAATTGATTGCGAAAACTAAAGTGCAACCGATTACAGAAACCTACACAAGATCAATTTTGATGAAATTCTCTTTGCTGAAGCAGAGGGAAATAATGTAAAAATTATGACAAATATCAGCCAGTTCAGGCCGTTATTCCTTTCAGTGGAATAGAAGAGCTTCTTCCTAAAATAATTTATTCGATTGTACAGGTCTTTCATTATCAATAAATCCAAAATAACTCACAGGGAAGGTAAGAGGGTATTTATTGGTTCAACTGAAATTCCGATTGGGAATAACTACAGGGAGCTTTTCTTTCGTGAGATAATGGAAATAGCCCAACTTCTTAATTTTATATGTGCTGATGATGTATTATCGTAATTGATACATCAGATATTCCAATAACCAATAGACTCTTTTCTGCTGCTCCCCTTATGTATTTGGCTAATGAGATATCCTCATGTTGCCAGAGTAAGCTGAGGTTAAGACCACCTTAAACGAAAAAGTCGGGGTGGCCAGACTCGAACTGGCGGCCCCCAGCACCCCATGCTGGTACGCTAGCCAACTGCGCCACACCCCGAATAATGCCGAATATTCAATCAATGGTTTTATAAACTGTGGCCGAAGATAATAAAAAGCTGCAAGCAAAATGATCAGCATCCGAACCCATCAATCAAAGAGATAACCCGGCGTCTTCCGAAAATTTTTTCCCAGGTGCCTGAATGCAGACTCCGTTGCCTCTCTGCCACGGGCCGTTCGCTTAAGGTATCCCTCCTGAATAAGAAAAGGTTCATAGACTTCCTCAATCGTACCTGCCTCCTCCCCCACTGACATGGCAATGGTATTGATGCCGACAGGTCCTCCATTGAACTTTTCTATTATGGTGGAGAGTATTTTATTGTCCATCTCATCAAGTCCATGCTCATCCACATTAAGGGCATTCAGTCCATATTTTGCCATCTCCAGATCAATCTCACCCGTACCTTTTATCTGAGCGAAATCGCGCACGCGGCGAAGCAACGAATTTGCAATACGTGGCGTACCACGGCTTCTTCGTGATATCTCCTTTGCTCCCTCATCATTAAGAGCTGTATTCAAAATCTTTGATGAGCGGTGAAGTATCTTCTTCAGGGTATCTGCATCATAATAATCCATCCGGGAAGTAATACCAAACCTCGACCGCAACGGCGCCGAAAGCAAACCGGAGCGGGTAGTTGCCCCTACTAGGGTGAACGGATTTAACTTTAGCTCAATTGACCTTGCATTTGGCCCTGTATCAATCATGATGTCGATCTTATAATCCTCCATTGCCGAATAAAGATATTCTTCCACCACTGTGCTCAATCGGTGTATCTCATCAATGAAGAGCACATCATTTTCAGATAAGTTGGTAAGAAGTCCAGCAAGATCGCCGGGTTTTTCCAGAATAGGGCCGGAGGTAATTTTGATATTTACTCCAAGTTCATGAGCAATGATGTAAGCGAGCGTAGTCTTCCCCAACCCGGGCGGACCATGAAGCAATACATGATCTAAAGCCTCTCCCCGCTGTCTTGCCGCTTCAATGAAAATCTTCAGATTCTCCACGATCTTTGACTGACCGGAAAACTCGGAAAAACCGGACGGCCTAAGCACCTTCTCTACTTCCAGCTCTGCTGAATTAAGCATGTTTTCTTTTGGATCAGTGTTGGGATTGCGCATGAAACTTTCAAAATTAGACAGAAAGAATTTGGATTAGATAATCTACTCAAGAAATTATAAACAACTATTCTTAAGAGAGGCTATTGATGAACTTATAACCGGAGATTGTCAATTGGCTGAACAGACAGTATATATTACCTGTGTATAAGGTGTGGGTAAAATATTAAGCTGCTATCTGATTGTAAGAACCAACGAGTTCAGAAACATCAATGAACCGCGCAAGCTGGCTTGCTATGCAGGGTGTAGTTCCCTTGAGCACTCGTCGTGTACAAGCATCAAGGGCAGGCAGAGGCTGTCTTGTTTTGCAGATAAAGAATTAAAAAAAACTATTACATCTATCAGCAATGAGTGTAATCAGATTAGAGGGAGAGCTGAAACAATATTATCAAAGAAAGGTAGGGGAAGGAAAAAAATAAAATGTCTGTTCTCAATGCAGTCCGTAATAAACTGGTACATAAAATTTGCGCCGCCGTCAATCAAAAAAGAAAGTATATACCCCTTTTGGAAATGTCATAGAAATCACTGCAAATTGTTAATTCATGTGCAATTATCTATGAAGGGGAAAGAGCCTTTCTCATGCGGACTTTTTTCATGTTTATGATTGAATCTAAGAGGAAAAAGGGAAATGTTATTTATACAAGTCCTTCTTTCAGCAAGTCATGTACATGCACCATTCCCTCATAATTTTTTTGATCTTTCACAATTACCTGTGTTATCTTATTATTTCGCATCATTTCGAGGGCATTTAATGCAAGTTCATCTTTGGCAATTGTTCTTGGATGCTTGTTCATAATGTCTTTGGCTTTCATTTTGTCAATCGTGTTATTTTTCTCCATCATACGCCTCAGGTCTCCATCTGTTATTATACCGCTCACCTCATCTTTTTTATTCAGCACCGCGGTAGCCCCGAGTCGGTTCGATGTAATCTCCAGAATGACCTTATGAATTGAATCTTCTTCATAAACCAAAGGTTTCTGATGCTGTACGTAAAGGTCACTTACTTTCAGATATAATTTCTTACCCAACGCCCCCCCGGGGTGAAACTTTGCGAAATCGGCCGGAGAAAAGCCCCGCAGCTTAAGCAGGCAAATGGCTATGGCATCACCCATAGCCATTTGTGCTGCAGTGCTCGCCGTTGGAGCGAGATTGTTAGGACAGGCTTCCTTAGGAACAGTGGTATCAAGCATAATGCTTGCATGTAGTGCAAGGTAGCTTTTCGTGTTGCCAACGATTGCTATCAGAAGGTTTCCATTGTTTTTCACGAGTGGAAGCAGCAACTTTATCTCAGGGCTTTCACCGCTTTTAGAGATACATATTACTACATCATCTTCGCGGATCATCCCGAGGTCACCATGGATGGCATCTGCCGCATGCATGAAAACCGCAGGAGTTCCAGTAGAATTCAGTGTTGCTACTATTTTAGTAGAGATGATGGCACTTTTACCTATACCTGTAACAATCACCCGCCCCTTAGAGCCATATATCTTTTCTACAGCTTCAGCAAAACTCTCGTTAATTCGATCCTTTAATCCCAATATAGCACTGGCTTCAATGGCAAGGGTTTCTTTCGCTGTGCGGATAATGGCTATTTGAGATACTTTCAAGAGAATATAGCAATCTGATACGGATATTCCCTGATAACTATAGCTCTAAAGTATGGCAAAAGGTTAGGTTTAAATAAAATCTCCCTATAATAAAAAAATTTCTTATTGTACTTTTGTAAAAGTATTAAAATTCCTACCTTTCGATAGTTGAAATTTTTTACTACTGCCAATCGGGCGACATGAACTAACCTGATAGCGGGAAGTGCTGCGGTTTTCCGGAATATTGATTATTACTCATCACGAAAAGGACAAATGAACTTGTCTGACGCCTACATTATTAAGAAATGAATAAATCTATTGGAATATGTTGAAGAAAGTTGCAAAGGATGGCGTTATCAGTTTAAACCAGCCCAAGCTAAATACAAAGAAAACGAAAGTAAGTAAGCCTGTAGCCGAAGCTAAAAAGCCTGCAATCAAGCGTGACAACACTGTAAGCAAAAAGAACATTAATGGAGAAAGTACAGATGGCTCCACCACCAAAGAGCTGAAAGAGATGCATACTGTCAGGGTGAACGGGAAATTAAATTTAAAGGCATCTCTGCAGGAATATTTTGGATTCGAAAACTTTAAAGGCGCTCAGGAGAAGATCATCCAGAGCGTGATGAATGGTGAAGACACCTTCGTGATAATGCCGACAGGTGGAGGAAAATCTTTGTGTTACCAGCTTCCTGCAATACTTCTTAAAGGCACAGCTATCATCATTTCCCCGCTGATAGCACTTATGAAAAACCAGGTAGATCAAATTCGTGGCTACAGCAGCAATGATAACATTGCGCACTTTCTGAATTCATCGCTTACAAAGGCACAGGCAAAAGTGGTGAAGAGTGACCTGGTGAGTGGAGAGACGAAAATGCTCTACGTAGCACCTGAAACACTTACCAAGGAGGAAAACATCGAATTCCTTAGCGAGCTGGACATATCGTTTGTTGCGGTGGATGAGGCACATTGCATCTCCGAATGGGGCCATGATTTCAGGCCCGAATACAGGAAGATAAAAGGCATGATCGAAAATATGGGCCACCGTATTCCAGTGATGGCTCTTACTGCCACCGCAACACCTAAGGTGCAACTGGATATTTTGAAGAACCTGGATATGAGTGAGAAGAACATTTATATCAGTTCTTTTAACCGGCCAAATCTCTATTATGAGGTGCGTCCTAAGGGACAGAAAGAAGCGACCCTGAAGCAGATCGTGAAGTTCATAAAAGGCATGTCTGCCAAATCAGGAATTATTTATGTGCTTAGCAGGAAATCAACAGAGGAGATTGCCGAATTCCTTACTGTAAACGGAATCAAGGCTGCCGCCTACCATGCAGGTTTAGATGCCACAACACGTTCCCAGCGTCAGGATCAGTTTCTTATGGAAGATATAGACGTGATCGTGGCGACAATTGCCTTTGGCATGGGCATAGATAAACCCGATGTCAGGTTTGTGATTCATTACAACATTCCAAAATCTCTTGAGAATTATTACCAGGAGACAGGTCGCGGAGGCAGGGATGGCCTTGAAGGTAAATGTGTCGCCTTTTATAACTATAATGACATTGTGAAGCTCGAAAAATTCATGCGCGACAAATCGCAGAGTGAAAGAGAGATGGGCGGCCACCTGCTGATGGAAACAGTAGCTTATGCTGAAACATCAGTATGCCGCCGGCGCTTCCTTCTTCATTACTTTGGTGAAAAGTATGATAATGAGAACTGCGGAAAATGCGACAACTGTCTGCACCCAAAAGAACAGATGGAGGGTGAAGAATACATTCACCTTCTGGTGCAGGCCGTAGCTGCTGTTCAGGAAAGCTTCCCTATCAACTACATCGTTGACATCCTCATTGGCAATCGCCACAACCAGGTAACGATGTTCAAGCATGACGAGCTACCGATATTCGGTGAAGGGAAAGACCATGACGATCATTTCTGGAATTCTGTGCTTCGTCAGGCGCTGCTTCACAACCTTATTGTAAAAGACATTGAGAATTATGGAGTAATAAAGCTCAGTGAAAAAGGAAGAGAATTTTTGCAAAAGCCGCATTCAATCATGATCTCCATCAACCATGATTTCGACAATCTGGAAGATACTGAGGCGGAGGGTGGCGGAACCAGTGCGCTCGATCCCACTTTGCTTAACATGTTAAAAGATCTTCGCAAGCAAGTTGCGAAAGAAAAGAAGCTGCCTCCTTTTGTGCTCTTCCAGGATCCCTCTTTGGAAGACATGGCGACCCAATACCCAACTACCATTGAAGAGCTCTCTCATATTATGGGTGTGAGTAAAGGAAAGGCAGTGAAATATGGCAAGCCTTTCATTGAAATGATTGCGGAATATGTGGAGGAGAATGAAATAGAAAAGCCATCGGAGATGGTGGTAAAGTCTGTTGCAAACAGGTCAGGAGCGAAAGTGTATATCATTCAGAATATTGATAAAAAAATTCCTCTTGAAACCATCGCCGAGGGTAAAGGCATTAAAATGGAAGAATTGTATGATGAAATGGAATCTATTGTCTCATCCGGCACACGACTGAACCTCGATTATTATATCAATGACATCATTGAAGAGGACAGGCAGGATGAGGTGTATGATTATTTCCGCACAGCCAATTCCGATTCACTGGAGGATGCACTTGAAGAACTTGGGAAAGAAAATTATTCAATGGAAGAAGTGCAGCTTATGCGTATAAAGTTCATGAGTGAGATGGCGCATTAAAAGGTAAGACATATTTCGCTCGTTTGTTTCAAATAGGAAAACATACATAATGTTTGGCGCCTTATTGTTCGCTGGACCTCTTACTTTTATTTTCCAAGCTTGAAAATTTCAAGCAATGCATAAAGGTATTTGACAAAGCTTTTGACATTCGGTTGTTTTCATTATTACATTATACTAAAAAATGGAATAAGATTACTCGTTAAATTTTAATAATGGTTGATAGTGAAACCTTCAGGCAAATAGCTCTTTCATTTCCGGAGACATCAGAACAACCACATTTCGAAAAAACATCATTTAGGGTAACCAATAAAATATTTGCAACACTTGATGTAAAAAACAATCGTGGCTGTTTAATGCTTTCTGAAATTGACCAATCAGTTTTTTGTGCTTATGATAAAGCTGTAATATATCCGGTCCCAAATAAATGGGGTAAACGGGGAGCAACCTTTGTTGAATTAAAAAACGTTCGTAAAAGTATGCTACAGGATGCAATGCTTCAAGCCTACAAAAAGATAAATGCAAAAAGCAGCAAAAAAAGTAAATTAAAAATTTAATTAATTGTACCGGATTTTAATTGAAGATTTTCAGTAGAGCTGTTGCTTTTGGCATACGGCAGTATCGATTAAAGCTGCACATTCCATTTCCCTATCACTCATTTCATCTGCTCTTTCTTCGTTATTTTGAACCCATGCAGGTTCTAAGTAACATCTTCTACTCTTTTCCTTTTCAGCTCGTGTTGCTTCATCTGAGGAAGTACCTGTTCATGCTTGTGCCATGGCTTTTGCTCATCCTGATTGTTACAGGAAATCTTATGTCAAAATTGGGATTTCATTACCTTTTTCTCGATCCGGAATATTTCGGCAAGGTCAATTTCATCAGCTTCTTTCTCATCGGCATCGCTTTAGGTGGATTCATCTTTGTATGGAACATCACCAGCTACATACTGAATAGCTTTCGATTTCCTTTTCTTGCCACCTTCCTACGGCCATTTCTCCGGTATTCTATAAACAATGGTTTTTTTCCATTGCTATTCATGCTTGTTTATTTATTTGCCCTCATTCAGTTTCAATATTATTCAGAGCTGAAGTCATTTTATGAAGTGGTGATTTATCAGGTAGCACTGCTCAGTGGTGTTGGCCTCATGTTGATTGTATCAGCAACACAATTGCTGAATGTTCAGGTCGATCGATTCATCCAGCGTACGACCATAACCAGGAAAGTGGTGAAACGGAAAAGGATGGCTCGGGTTTCTGCCTTCCCAAAAAAATATCGCGACAAGTATTCACCTGAATTACGCGTAGATTACGTGCTCATTCACCCTTTCCGAGTCCGGCCGGTTCGTAGTGCCGGCCACTACCCTATTACAGAGTTGCAGAAAGTTTTTCGGCTACACCATAAGAATGCACTTATTATTGAGCTGGTCGCACTCGTCATGATTGTGATGCTCGGATTTCTATTGGAAATTCCTTTCTTTCAAATACCGGCTGCAGCGAGCATCCTACTGCTGCTCTCCATTTTACTTGCCCCTATTGGTGCTTTATCTTATTGGCTGCGCTCATGGGCGGTTTCTGCAGTTATAGGATTGTTCATAATAGCAAACCTGCTTGTGAAGTTTGATTTCATCAACCATCGCAATAAAGCTTATGGAATGGATTACGGACATCCTGCTGCCTACAACCTCTCTGCCATCGAAAATGCAGTGACTTCTCAAACACTTGAAGAGGATAATCAAACCGGGTTGCTGATGCTTGATAACTGGAAACACAAAGTTGCGGGTTATTACCCTCCATTACAAAAGCCGCCCCTCATTATTGTGAATGCAAGCGGTGGCGGGGTAAAGGCAGCACTATGGGCATTCAGGCTTATGCAGGTTGCCGATAGTGCTACTGAAAATCATTTCTTCGATCACTGCGTTTTTATCAGTGGCGCCTCTGCAGGTATGATTGGAATGGCCTACTATCGTGAACTGTACCGTCATAAAAGATTAGGAGATGATATCAATCTTCAAAACATACATTACAACGAAAATATTTCGAAGGACCTTCTCAATGCCGTATCATTTACTTATGTAGTGAATGACCTCTTGTTTCCGTGGCACAGCTTCACAGTAAATGGTTCCAATTATATTAAAGACCGTGGCTATATGTTTGAAAAACGGTTAAACCAGAATACCGGTTTTATTATGGATCATTCTATGGCTGATTATGCTCCATTTGAAAAAAGTGGAAACATACCAATCATGCTCTTTTCACCTACAATTATAGAGGACGGGCGGCGCCTTCTAATATCTTCCACGCCTCTTTCGTACCTCACAGAGCCATTTCAGCGTCGAACCGGATCAAACGAATTGAAAGTTGACGGAATAGAAATTCATTCCTTTTTTAAAAATCAAAATGGAGAAAACCTTCCTTTTCTAACAGCCTTAAGAATGAATTCTACTTTTCCATATATTTTACCAAACGTATATTTGCCTACCGATCCATCGGTGCAGGCGATGGATGCAGGCTTGAGAGATAATTACGGCTTTGAACCTGCATTTAGATTTATCAATCAATATAAAGACTGGATCAATAAAAATACTTCAAGAGTGATTATAGTACAATCGCGTGGTGATTATGAAAAAAATTATGACCCTATTGTAGACCAGCACCCGTCAATGATGAAAAAGCTGCTTGATCCTATAAACAGCCTTTATGCAATCTGGAGTGATTTTCAGGATTACCATCAGGATGAACTTGTTGGACTCACTGAAAATTGGCTGGATGTAGATTTGAATATTTTATCTTTCGAATACGTGCCGGAGCGCAAAGATCAGGTTGCATCCATGAGTCTTCACCTGACAGCCAGAGAGAAGCTGAGCATTTTAAATACCATGAATAATAAAGAGAATCGGGGGAAATTAAATTTACTGGTTGCTTTATTGTCGCAGTAGAATATAGTTTTGAAATAATTTCAAAAAACTATTACTCTATTATCATTATTCGTTTAGTCAGTAGCATATTTTTATATCGAACCGTAATCAGGTATATGCCTGAAGATATATCTTCAGATAAACAAAAAAACTCATCGTGGTAACCTGGTGCAATGGTTTTATTCAGCAAAATCTTTTTCCACTTACCCGAAACATCACTCAATAGCACTTCTACGGGTACTGTCTCATTAAGAGAAAATCTAATTGCGAATTTATTGCTGATAATGTTAGGGAACACAGAGAAATCAAACTGCTCATTCACCAGGCTTGAAATTCCAATTAATGAATTGACGGTGAATTGACCCTGCATTGATGGCAGATCAGGAACGCTGATGTAATAATACGTACCCGGAATAGTGATCACATATGTGAATGTTATGTTCATGCTGTCTAAGATTTCATTCCATGGTGTTGCACCTGCAGGTATTCCATTGGAAGTAGTCGTATGCAGCCCATCTAGCCATATCCATTGGATGGTATCACCGATGTTGACATTGGTAAGAGTATCTGGTGAAAATTGAAAATCTCCGACTGTGATCGTGAATGATGCACCTTTTGAATGTGAGAGGCTTAAAAATATCAAAGCTGAAATAAGCAGTGTATACCGGCGTATCAATCTTTTCATTTGTCTTTAATAAGAATTAAGTTAATTAATATAAATTTGGATTGCTACCTTATAAAATCAAAAGAAAGCAGCCTTATAAGGATATCTTTCCATGTACATTGCTTTCACTATATCATATACTTTAGTTCTTAATGCATCAATATTTTCTTTGTGCGTTGCGGAAATGAATATAGAATTTCCCTGAGTTTGCTTCGACCAGCTTTGCTTTAAATGAAGCAGCAATTCTTCCCTTACTTCCTGAGGAAGCAGCTCATCAAAGTTCTGGAGTTCATATAAATCCATTTTGTTGAACACCATGAGGATCGGTTTTTCGTGGGCCTTCAGATCCACAAGAGTTTCATTTACCACCTTTATGTGATCCATAAACTGAGGATGAGAAATATCTATTACATGCAGCAGGATATCAGATTCACGCACTTCGTCGAGCGTAGATTTAAAGCTTTCTACCAGATGATGCGGAAGCTTGCGGATGAAGCCGACGGTATCACTTAGCAGGAAAGGCATCCTTTCCATTACCACTTTGCGTGTAGTGGTATCGAGTGTAGCGAACAGCTTGTTTTCAGCAAATACTTCTGACTTGCTAAGCACATTCATCAGCGTAGATTTGCCCACATTAGTATATCCGACCAATGCAACACGGATAAGCTCACCACGTGATTTACGCTGTGTCTGGCTTTGAAGATCAATTTTATCAAGTTCTTTTTTTAGCAAAGCGATCTGCTGTTTCACAATACGGCGATCAGTTTCAATCTCCTTTTCACCCGGCCCACGCATTCCGATGCCACCGCGCTGTCTTTCAAGGTGCGTCCACAATCCTTTTAAACGGGGCAGCAGGTATTGCAATTGAGCCAACTCTACCTGTGCCTTTGCCTGGGCAGTGCGCGCGCGGTTGGCAAAGATGTCAAGTATCAGATTGCTGCGGTCAAGAATTTTAATTCTAAGCTCCTTTTCAATGTTATTGATTTGCGTGCCTGTGAGGTCATCGTCGAAGATGGCAAGATCAATCTCTTGAGCTTTCACATACTCTTTGATCTCATCAAGTTTTCCTTCACCTAAAAAGGTACGTGAATGTGGTGCCGCGAGCTTTTGCGTAAAACGTTTGACGGTGATGGCACCTGCAGTTTCGGCCAAAAAAGTGAGCTCATCAAGATATTCTAAGGCCTGCTCTTCCTTTTGACCTTTTTGAATTAGACCAATCAGTATTGCTTTTTCTTTGCCGTGCTCAGGCTTTTTTATTAATGACATACAGGTAATTGGTGAATTATCATAAAACTTTCTCCGCAAGATAACGGATTAACAGAGACCATTAAAAAATGAAGGTATGATCAGCATCTGATTTCATGATAAATAAAGTAAAATTGGTTCAACCTTTAACACGAAGATACTTGGGCAATAACCAAAATAATAAATGCACCTATTAAAATGATGGATCGGTACGCTTGAAAAAAGCGCCATCTCGCGCGCTTTTTATCCCAATCAGGCGGCAGGTCTTCGGGATTCCACTTACCCGTAGCTGAATTGACCGGCACGTTGAAAATTACAGTTGTCAATATCATTGTAGCTAATGCAATAACAGCAGCGAGGCGTAAATAATAAACAGTGTTTTCTTCCGTGGCAGACGATATGCAAAGCACCAGAGATAGTATAAAGTTTAAGGGCATAAGCACCGGCATTATTCGTCCGAACGTTTTCAGCAACCCCTGCTGAAAGACAATTTGCTCTTTAGGCGGCAGCCGCTTGATAACAGGATGCACAAATGCCCATGATGCGGACTCCGCACCTGCAACCCAGCCTGCTACCACAAGCGTTGCAATTTCCAATATCTGTGATGTCATGTAACTATTAAGGGAGTTGACTGAAACATTAAGGGTTTTAGCACAGCAATTTTCAATTGTATTATTTGAACATGGATATGATTCTGTTTATCGCTTCCACTGATTTAAGGAGCATATTCATAACAACCGATGTCAGGAATTATGTCACGTGGCTTTCCATCAAGATCTATAAGGATTCCATTAGGTAAACCCGCATCAATGCATGGGGATCCCTCTGCAAGATGATAGTCATCTTTTTCATTAGGATCAACAAAAATTGTTGGGTTTTCAGGCTCCTGAACTTTAATTATATTGACAAAAGAAGATGTATCAGTATTTATCTCATTATTTACTTTAAGCAAGCAATGGTCAAAAAGAAAATTGAATGCTGCGCCTTCTATCTGATCCAGATCAAGCTCCTTTTCCAGAGAGCCATAAACAATGCAAT
>JACCZZ010000017.1 GCA_013695715.1 Chitinophagales bacterium
GCTTGGTAATGTTAGTGAAATGGTTAGGATTATATCACTCTTTTATACACCGTTTCGGTGGCCTTGTCGTCTTGGCCCTCAGGTGAAATATTGTAAGCAGTAATCATTACCTCATCATCACTTATGATTTCAATATTTGTGCGCCATCCCCAATGCTGCTCTATTTCAGGAGTTACATAAGCATAGCTTCCAACCATTGTAAAATCGGTAGTCCCCTTCTTTCCTTCAGAGAACATAATTGCAGTGCCATTATGAAAACTGTCAATCCAGCTACACTGAAATTTCTTTAAATCAAGATGATAACCGTAGATGGCAATACCCTCAAAGGGTTTATCACTAAGACTTCCTTTATATTCATGCAGAATGAATCGGCCGTCAAGAATAAGCCGCATAGTACCACGTATTGGAGATTCATCAGCAAGCTTATCGGGCTCAAACCAGGTTTTTGTTATTCCTTCCCATTCACCAGCTAACCTGCTTAACTGGTGATGTACTCCTGTAGTTTTTGAGGCTTCAAAATTTTTGCTCATGTGCAGATGTTGTTAAAATTTTATGAGAATAATTTCTTAACTCAATACCTAAAAAAAGAGACACAGCATAAGACTCTCTACAAATTTTATTAGTGCTGTGCAAAAACATTTGATAAAAATAAGATTCAAAATTGAAAAATATTGATTCGGACAGAGGTTATACACAGGCTTAAGTGATCGATGAGAGACGCCGATCACAGACAGAAATGACAGCTTGGTTCTTTATAAGTAAGCACGGTGCATTGGGAGCTAAGCACCTGAATTTTTAATTCCCGACGCTATACTTGGCAACTCTAATTACACAATGGCTGCCTATTAAATTGCTTAGGCCTTGGCGATGTGAAGGCATTCCGTGATCCGTCAGCCGAAACGCTGATGAGTAAAGTTAATGAAGATGAGAATATGTTCTATAGCTCAGCTATATTCGTTAGCCGGATATGTAGCTGAATAGCGACCGGGTCGATGAGGATTTATTCGTCGCTCGCCATATAGTCAAACCCAATGTTATAGGAGCCGGTCTACTCAGCAAAGCTTTTTTCTGCTGCCAAATACAATTCCTTTAACGCCTCTTTCCTGGTTGTAAGATCCTCACTGTCTATTCTCAATCTGTATCTTGAACCTCTCGTCATATAACCCATATCATCAAAATCATTATCATCTATTATTTTATCCAGCTCATCAGATTTTTGAGTCTTAAAAGTTAAAACAATATGGTTTCTTTTGCGAGGTTTGATGATCACGAAGGGAATTATCTGACCATTTTTATTTAATCTCACATTAACTTTTGTATAGCTAAGCTGAAGATTATAGCCCAGCTCATTTACAACATCTATAAATTTATCCGTGAGTTGCATCGTATCAGTCGAGCCACGCTTAAGCCAATAGTCACGATTCGTTGAAATCTGTTGGACTTCAACCTCGTCATCATCAACAAGTCCGAGAAGCAGCTCGTCCATAACCTTAGTAAATACTAAACCTATGTCATCATCAAATTTGAAGGCACTCACCTGAATGGCAATGATGGGTATAAATCCGTTGAAGAGATTTATTACATTTAAGAATCTACTTGTAATATCCTCAGCAATAATAACGGCGCAATGGTCGTACTGGGGATACCTTTTTCTTTCAATATCCCAGTATTCTAATGTTCTGACAATATGAGATTCATCAGTCTTTCCTAATTGAATTTCGACTTCATATCTGCGACCTGATTCGGAATCTTGAAAAAGCAAATCAAGTCTGCCGGCTTTGGGCTGCATTCTTTCCTTGTCTTTAAGTACTAAATCCCCAATCCCTAATATTGATGGATCTTCTGCGATTTTATCTTGAATAAGTTTTTCAGTTATTTCAGGATGCTCCCTAAGACTTACTCTTTCTGGTTTAAATAGTTTGTTTATAAAATTTTCATACTTAGGAGTGAGGTTGCACACAACTTTCTGATCTGGGAGAAAGCACCCCTTATGGGTGTTTATTACTTGAAATTCATATCCATCCATGGAAACCAGGTTATTCCGTCTTCTGACTTTTCCCAATGTGCGGTCATATAATTGCTATCACTATGAACAGATAGTTTAGATCGCATTTTATCTCCTGTTATTAACAAGACGCTTTCTGTGTCTAATTGAGCTTGCATTTCTGTAATGCTTCCCTGATTGTTGAAGGAACGCAGAATATATTTATTATTTCCCTTATCGTAGCCAATAATTTCTATTACTTTAATTTTTTCATCACCCATTATTACATCTACACTGTGAAGAATAAAAGAATCGTCTAATACCCACTCGTATTTATCTGTTCCCTTTATCTTAATTACAGGTTCTTTAGAAGTTGCACTTACTTCCCCTTCCGAATACCAATTTCCAATAAGAAAATTAAGCGTTTTTAATTCAGGCATCGGTTCTGGTGTTCCATGTGACATATTTTTGTAATTTTGCTTTAGAAATATATTCATTAAGAAACTGTTTTCTATCAGAAGGATTCAATTCCCTCATAAAGGTTGAATATTGTCGATCCGGGCAATCCTCCAACAACGATGTGAATCGCGAATCCCTTTCCAAGATCTCAGCTAGTTCTTGGGCAATAGGCATTCCTGCTGATGCAGAGGCACCAGCTCCAAGAAATAAAATACTGCTTTTTTTATCATGGCCACTTTTTAAATTCCTTAATACTGCTGCAATTTTCTTGACTGAAGTTTCTCGCATCTTTATTTATTAATATTTACCTATATATTTAATGTGTTTTTCTAATTATAAATCCCATTCCGAAATTCACTCATCCCCTTTTTTCCCCTTCTTAATTGTTATTACAACTGTACATCAGAAACAAAACTGTTTATACACCAAGTTAATCAAAGTTAGATTTCACTCATCCACCCAAGTTACCTTGGAGATTCAGACAACTTCTCCAGCGTAAACTTGATCAGACCATCAACCGCTTTATCCGGATCATTGCTGAATTTCTTTTCTATCCTGTTGACGATGACAGCATTCAATGAGATCGCTTCGTGACCTAATAATTTTGAGAGTCCATAAATGCCTGAGGTCTCCATATCAAAATTGATGATGCGATGTCCGCCAAACGTAAAAGTTGACAATTGATGTATTAGCTCCGGGAATGCGGGCTGAGCACGAACGGCCCTTCCCTGCGGGCCATAGAAACCCGGACAGCTTACGGTAATGCCTTTAGGTATTTCAGCAATAAAATTGGAAAGCATAGAGCTTGAACATGCGGCTATATATGGAATGAAGCTGAGAGGATATTCTTGTACATGTTCCATAAAGGCAAGCAGCATCTCCTTCTCAACAGGTGTATGGTCTCGTAAATAAAAGTTAAGCAGGTTATCCATCCCAAGAGCATATTCCGAGCCCACAAAGCTGTCAACTTCTATATCAACCTGTAAGCTGCCACAGGTTCCTATCCTGATGAAAAATAATTTGGTTAGTTCTTCACGTGCCATTCGAGTTTCAAAATCAATATTCACAAGTGCATCAAGCTCAGTAAATACAATGTCAATATTATCCGTTCCAATGCCTGTTGAGATTACTGTAATGCGTTTATTGCTCAGGAAACCTGTGTGAGTAACAAACTCACGCTTCTGTCGCTGCACCTCAACTC
>JACCZZ010000295.1 GCA_013695715.1 Chitinophagales bacterium
CCATCTTCCTTACTTACTAATTGAATGCTGAAATAGGCAGATGCAGGATCTGGCATAATAACAAGTCGGCTGTTGTTGTCAATTAATTTCGAATCTTCCTCTTGCGCTTTTTTAAAGGTTGGATTTGCAAGGTAGCAACTGATATATTCCGGATTTTGGTCATTGAAGGCCATTCTTAAACTGTCCAGTTTATTACGGTATTGCTGAATGATTGCACTATAGGATGAATTGCCAATGAGATTTTCATTCTCTTTAGGATCATTGAGCAAATCATAAAATTCCTCCGTTGGCATGTTGCAGTAGCTGTCAATATATTTGTATTGCAAAGACCGCACAGCACGTAATGGCGGCATTAATTCCTCACCTCCAAACTCATACAAGAAATCTTTACGCGACACCTGATGTTTTGCCAGTTTGTGGAGAGATAATCCATCCATATTATAAGTATTGGGTATGCCAGCAAGTTCAAGAAACGTCGGAGCTATGTCAATACTTGAAGCTATCTCATTGGTAATTGTGGTATTAGCAGGAAACCACTTCGGATACCTGATAAATAGCGGAACACGAATCGATTCTTCAAGAGCCATGCCTTTGCTCCTTAACCTATGCTCTCCCTTCATATATCCATTGTCGCTCGTGTACAAAATCAACGTACTGTCGAGTATTGAATTTGATTCAAGCCAATCCATTAAAGTATCAACGTTATCCTCTACTCCCGCAATGGATTGAAACTCCAGCAGGATTAATGAGTCCGTTTTCGTGGAATCATAAGGCCAAAAACGATTGGAAGTATAATAATATGAGGGATAGTCGTGCACATATTTGTAAAAGTTAGAAGGAAAAGGCATTTTTTTATTTATATATAGGTTTTCATCTTCTTCTCTTGGGATGATAGGGCCGTGTGGAGCCCGATGAAAATAAAAAAGAGCAAAAGGTTGTCCTTGCGGAACCTGGTTCAGAAATTCAAGCGCCAGTTGCGGATAAACGTCAGTAATGTGCCCTGGAAGGAAAGTAAGAACGCCATTTATTTGATATGCAGCATCTACGTATGCATCTTCCTCAGAGGTAACCCACCAGTCAAACCCAACTGGATCACCAAACCCTTGGCCGTATTTCCCTACAAACCCTGTATAGTAACCTTGCTGTTGTAGTATTTCCTGTATCAGCGGTATTGAATTGTTAATAGAAGCATTGTTTACCGTACAACCATTGTTATGACCGTACAAACCCGTGTAAAAAGAAGCACGACTTGGTCCACATTGAGAGGTGCTTGGGCAGGTAATCTGAAAGTTAACTCCTTCATCTGCAATGCGGTTTATTGCCGGAGTATGAAACCAGGATGGTCCTCCTGTATTTTCATAAATGTCGTAGCGGCCATCATCAACCATTATGGCTAAGATGTTAGGTTTACTTGTTACCTGAGTGGTTAAAGTCTGGAATGTCTGAATGGATGTCCATTCAGAAGTTGTTTTTCCGCACTTCGACTGCACCTGGTATTCATAAATAGTGTTAGCTGCCAAGGACGTCAGCTCTTTATTTAAATCTGTGATATTGTAAACGGAGATCCATGTTGTTGATCCTGATTTTCTATAATGTAAATTGAATGACGTAACACAAGATGATTCCCATGCAATGGTAGCCCCATGTATGTTAATGTTAGTTGCAGTAGCATAATATGGCTCAGTGCAGGAAGCAGTTAAACCTAAAACCGGTGTACTATATCCTTTAGTACTGTTGTTTGCACAAAAACTTGCCACACTGAAGGAATATTCTTTGTTCGGCACTAATCCAGATACAGTAGCGGAAGTATTTTGGCCTACATTGATGAAAGTCCATGTTCCTGTTTCCTTCTTATAACGAAGGATGTAGTAAGCTGCATTATTAACTCCTGACCATTTTAATTTTGCATCGCAACTGGTAATCTTTATAACTTGAAGATTTTGCGGCTTTGAAAGAGGACACTGTGCAAATGCAGAAAAAGAAAATGCACTAATCCAAAACAATAGAGGTAACATTTTAATCATAGTATAGGTTAAACATGAAGATAGTTATTAAAATTAGCTATATCAATAAGGTTCAGGTCAATAGTCAAGCTATATTCAAAAATACATAAACTTTCGGATTAACTTAGTTGAGAAGAGATAGTCAGATAAAAACAACGCATAGAAGATAAGCAATATTTGGGAAGGGTAGAGTATTCATGTTAGTTGCCCGAAGTAATTAGCAGATTTTAATTATCTATTTCCTCGGCAACACAGCACCGGATAGAAATGAGCGTCTTTCAGGCAGGTGTTCTTTTTCATTTCTGAATCGCTGCCACACCCACATAAAAGTAAATGAAGGAATAAAATCGAGGCCCGGCATTAATTCCTCGAAGAGGTTGAAAATTCCTCCAAAAGCACCTTTCAGCCCTCCGAATGTTTTGTAAAGAATAAACGCGGAAATAGGTGCCCATATAACATCCCCAATTTCCCCCATGAAGGGAATTGTATAAGTGGCATATCCAATTGCATCCATGATTATGCAAAAAAGTAGAGAGGGTTGTCTTGAAATATTCATCATCTGAAATTAAGGATGACTTGCATTTCAAAATACGTACCATGAGAGCACCATTGTTTAATGAATATAGGTGAACCCATAACCTTGGTGTAGCAAAAGGCGGGGTTTGTAGCGGTTCGACTGGAAGGTAAATTTATATATTTGGGAGCGGTTGATAAATGATCGCAATTAGTTGGGCTTTTGCTAACCCAAAATGTTAGGCGTAACGATAAGACCGGGACAAGTACAGTATGGATATTAAAGTTGAAAGGTTAACCCATAGTGACGTAAGCAAATTCACTAACCTTATCCGACTTTTTGAAGATGTTTTTGAAATGAAAGATTTCCAAATACCTGACCAAGGCTATCTTCAACAATTATTGAAAAAGGATGATTTTTTTGTTTTTGTGGCACTATGGGACAATAATGTTGTGGGTGGCCTAACTTCTTATATAATGCAACAATATTATTCTAAATCACCTTTAGTTTACATTTTCGACCTTGCTGTTAAAACTGAATTTCAGCGCCAGGGAATAGGTAAAATGCTAATTGAAAGTAATAACCGTTACTGTAAAGTTATAGGTGCAGAATCTGTAATGGTTCAGGCACATGAAGTTGATGACCATGCAGTTAAGTTTTACCATTCAACAGGAGCAACGGCGGAGAAAGTTATTCATTTTGATTATTCACTAAATAATAAAACAACATAAGAGCACATAGGCTTAACGCCGTGTAGCAAAAGCCTGGGTTCGTAGCGGTTCGACAGTGTTTAGTTGGCTTCCAACTTTTATTGTTCCGATTATTTTATTTGGACATTTGACTTCAAT
>JACCZZ010000308.1 GCA_013695715.1 Chitinophagales bacterium
CGAAATGAAGACTTTAGGTATATGCCACCGGTAAATGTTAAAGAGGGGAAAGAAGATTTTCAGCTTGAGCTCGTTGCGCCGGGGAGAAACAAAAATGATTTCAATATTAAGATTGATAATAACCAGCTTACAATTTCAAGTAAGATAGAGAAAAGAGAAGATGAAGCAAATGAAAAATGGACAAGAAAAGAATATTCTTATGCTTCATTTAGTCGCTCTTTCAGTCTGCCTGAATATGTGGATGGATCAAATATCAGTGCGCAATATACGGATGGTGTTTTAAAGGTTTCAATTCCAAAAAAGGAACAGGCTAAAGAAAAACCATCAAGGGAAATTACTGTATCATAAAAATTTGCTTCTTAAAAGCAGCAAAGGCGCTTCAATTAATTGAATCGCCTTTTTGCTTTTCCTATACTCACTGATAATAAGTTTTATCCAAATAATTCTCCCTGCTTTCTTTTCGATTCAAAATCAAGCAACCATTTTTTTCTCCAGAGCCCACCACCATAACCTACTAAATGGCCATTACTTCCAATAACTCTGTGACATGGGATAAGTATTGCGATCGGATTTTTTCCATTTGCCGTTCCAACAGCCCTGATGGATTTAATGTCGCCAAGCTCAGTTGCTAAACTTGCATAGGAAACGGTTTTAGCAAAGGATATAGATAACAACTTATTCCAAACTCTCTCCTGAAACGGAGTACCCAATGGTTTTATTTGAACATTAAACACTTCTCTGTTGCCTGTGAAATATTCATTAAGCTCCACAATACATTGATTTATTATTGGCGAAGTTGATCTACTTATAGAATTAATGGGAATATTGTCTTCACTATTCTTTTCAAAGCTTAATTCAATAATTGCTGTATCATCAGCTATCAATTTAAGTAATCCTACAGGGGAATCATAATATGCAACATAATCCATTTTGTTAGTAATAGAGTTTACTGCAGAAAAAATGATTTAATTATTTATATCCTAAAAGCTTCAGCATGCTTGCAGATGATTGTTGCTTCGCAAATAAGCGGTCACGAAGAACACCATTATTATCACGGTCAATCAACACAACCTTAGGAGCTGGTATCAGGCAATGCTTAATTCCTCCGTATCCGGAAAGCTGATCCTGGTAAGCACCTGTATGAAAGAAACCAATATAAAGTGGCTCCCCATTATTGTTTTTCGGAAGAAACACCTGGTTAATATGCACCTCTGAATTATAATAATCGTGGCTGTCGCAAGTGAGCCCACCGAGATTCACTTTCTGATAATCTTCATTCCACTTGTTAATTGGCAACATTAAAAAACGTTGCCCAATACCCCATGTGTCTGGAAGAGTGGTAATGAACGAGCTGTCAATCATGTACCAGAGCTCTGCATCATTTTGTTGTTTTTGTGCAATAACTTTATAAAGGTTAGCGCCACTTTCACCAACAGTATAACTTCCGAATTCAGTAAAAATATTAGGGACAGGTATTTTATTTTTCTTGCATGCATTCTTTATTTGAAGTACTACTTCTTTTATCATATAATCATAATCATAATCAAACCCAAGAGAATTTTTAATAGGAAATCCTCCACCGATGTTTATCGAATCAAGGGTTGGACAAATCTTACGAAGCTGGCAATAGACATTTAGTGTTTTATTCAATTCACTCCAGTAATACGCATTGTCACGTATGCCTGTGTTGATAAAAAAATGAAGCATCTTCAAACGAAATTTTTTATTCGTATGAATTTTCTGAACATAATATTCAAGAATATCACGCCAGCGAATGCCAAGGCGTGAGGTATAAAACTCAAAGGTTGGTTCTTCTTCAGCGGCAATTCGAATGCCTATATTACATGTCCCACGAACAGTCCTCTGATAAGCATCAATCTCTGACATATTATCTAACACGGGAATCACATTCTCGAAGCCATCATTGATGAGAGCGGCAATTTTACTCGTATAGGTGCGAGTTTTAAAGCCGTTGCATATGATGAACCTGCTCTTATCGAACAATCCCTTTTCGTATAATTTTCTAATTATATTTATGTCGTAAGCATAAGAAGTCTCTAAATGCACGTCATTTCTCAGCACCTCTTCCAAGATGTGTGAAAAGTGCGAACTTTTAGTGCAATAGCAGTAATAATATTTACCGCC
>JACCZZ010000320.1 GCA_013695715.1 Chitinophagales bacterium
TTTTATTTCTCTATTGCTTTTTAGTTGGCACTCCGCCAAAGCCCAAGGCACTGACACCCTGCTGTTCGAAAATTTTGAAAATGATCCTGAAGCTTATATTCTTGCTACGTTTCCTTCAGGAGATGATCAGACATGGATCAACTATGACTTAGATCAATATAATGATGCCAGCGGAGCTAACCGGCCTGGAGAATGGTATTTAAGCCTGGGAGGTTTCGCTGATGTTGACTCTAATACCTATGTTTATATGAGTAATTCCTGGACAACACCTCCTGATCCCGTTGCAAACTATCTTATTCTTCCTCCAATGGATATTGTCGACAACACTGCAACTTTAAGCTGGAAGTCAGCTCCAAGACAAACACCCCTTTATCTCGATGGATATTATGTGGTAATCTCCACCTCATGTAATGTAGATGACTGTTTTCCGGATACACTTTTCAGAGCTGCGGAATACATTTCTGTTGATGCGTTAGAGCCTGACAGCGGCTTCAGCCAATATAACTTTTCTCCCGGATTTGTTCATGGAGCAGATGGAACATATATTCAATACGACAATGACTCTGCACGATTTATAGGAGTGTTACAGCCTCACACTGTCAGCCTTACGGCTTATGAGGGTCAGACAGTTTATATTGCGTTTGTTCATGGAAGTAAAGACGACAATCTTATCAGCGTTGATGATATATTAGTTACAGGTACAAAATCAACGGGTATTGAGGAAGAAGTGAACAAAAACAGCCTGAACCTCTATCCCAACCCTTCCCCTGCAAATTCTTCTATAATACTGGAATGGCAGATGAATAAAACTTCAGATGTAACATTGAAAATTTATGATGCAGCAGGCGGATTGGTCAAAACCATAAGTTGCGGAGTTCGGATAAAAGGTCATCATCAGATTCAAATAAATGTAGCTGATTTAATACCTGGAACATACAGTATAGTGCTGGAAAACGGAACGGGAAAAACTGTTTCACCCCTTACTATACAATGACCTAGTTTGAAAGATATTGTAGCTTTTTTCCACGATAGAATCGGGCCGCAGGATTTTCTCATGTGGAGGCTTTTATCAAGCATTTCCACAGTTCATCTGCTGTCCGTTGCCAGGTAAATTTCTCGCGTTGAATTTTAGCTTTCCTTACCAATTCATTTCTCAATTTTTCATTGCAATAAAGCTGCTCCATTTTATCAGCGATATCGGTCACTGAATAAGGGTCAGCGAGTAAACCTGCATCTCCTGTAACTTCGGGCATCGAGGATACATTAGAGGAAAGTACCGGAATATCACAGTTCATAGCTTCTATAATAGGAATTCCAAAACCTTCAAAGAGTGAAACATATACCATGGCAAGGGAAGCGCCAATCAACTTTGACAGATCGTTTCTCGATAGATGGTTCAGGAAAATGACGTCATCTTTATGTTGCATTGAGGCATGTACTTTTAATGCTTCACGATAGGACCAGTTGCGGCCTACCGTTACTAACTTCAAACTACCTGGATTCTTTGATTTGAATTCATCAAATGCGAGGAAAAGATTGATGATATTTTTTCTGGGCTGCAAAGCCCCGACATAGATAAAATAATCGCAACCTGAAGTAAACTCACCCTTAATCTTTGCTTTCGCTTCATTATTCATTGGATGAAATAATTCATGCGAACCATTATAAACCACATCTATCTTTTCGGGATTAATTCCGTATAAATTCACAATGTCCTGCTTAGAAAATTCGGATACTGTAGCTATACGATCAGCCCTCTTAGCAAATTTTGGTGTGTAGTGGCGATAATAGCGGGCGGCCAGAGCATTGATGTGATCAGGAAAGTGCTCAAAAGCAAGGTCGTGCAATACAACTACCTGTTTACATGAAGCGCTTAGTGACAGATAACCATCAGTAGAAAGAAAAATATCAGCCTGAAGCCTCCGCAATACTGCCGCAACAGACCATTCAAACCATAAATACCAGAGCAATGGATGACGTGCCTGAGGAAACAGTATTTTTCCTGTTATGTTGGGGGAAAAAATAAACTCTTTTGGATAGGGGCGGTCAAATAGAAATATGAACTGGTGTTCAGGATGCTGCTGAGTAATGCGCTTGAGAGACTCATAGGTAAACCAGCCAATGCCTTCAAGCCTGTCTTTTATCAGAAAACGTGTGTTTACCGCAATTTTCATGATTGAAAGATAAAAGTTTAAAGCTCATTCGCTTGTTCAATAAAACAATAGTTGGTAGTGTTGCGGAATTAATCGCATTACACTAATTTTCACAGCTAAATTCGGCTTTAGGAAAAGATAATTACCTGAATGCAAAAAGTGTTCTTTAGAAATCTTACATTCCTGATAAGTCTGAATCTTCTCATAAAACCAGTATGGATTCTTGGCATAGACCGAACTGTACAAAATGTAGTAGGCACCGCGACTTATGGCAGTTATTTTGTGCTTTTTAGCTTAGCAATAATGACCCAGATTTTTCTGGATGTTGGCATAAGCAATTACAACAATCGTTATCTGGCACAAAATGAGTCTGAATTATCGCTTCATGTCACTAATATTTTTAGCATTAAGCTTTTACTTACCACACTTTATGTGGCTGTAACACTTGTTATTGGATATTTAATAGGTTACTCATCTTATCAAATATACTTACTCAGCATCATCTGTCTTAATCAAGCGCTTTCTTCACTAATCGTTTTTTCACGGTCTAACATTTCAGCACTTCATCATTTTAAGATAGATAGTATACTATCAGTTTTAGATAAAGCACTGATGATAATAATTTGCGGAACATTTCTTATAGTTCCGTCATTACAGCACCATTTCAATATAGAATGGTTTGTGTATTCTCAAACCATATCCTATCTGATTACTTTATTTGCAGCATTGGGCTATCTTATATTTGTTAACGGGAATTTTAGAATAAATCTTTCTATTCCGTTTACAAGGGAATTACTGAAAAAATCATTGCCATTCGCATTACTGATATTCTTAATGGGAATGTATTCAAGAATGGATGCCGTAATGCTTGAAAAACTTCTGCCTCAAACAGGGGCACATGAAGCCGGAATTTATGCTTCTGCTTTTAGGTTGCTTGACGCATTAAATCAATTTGGATTTCTGTTTGCCGTGCTGCTTTTACCAATCTTCTCCCGAATGATAGGGAAAAAACAAAATGTTGCCACCCTGGTAAATGCAAGCTTCACTGTAATCTTTGTTTTTTCCTTAATAATATGCCTTACGCTATCATTCTTTTCTGAATCAATCATGGGGATTTTATACCATGATGCATCTCCCTATTCATCTAAGGTGCTATCAACACTGAGCTTTAGTTTTCTCGGAACTGCTACAGCTTACATTTTCGGGCCATTGCTAACAGCGAATGGCAATTTGAAAGAATTGATTGCTGTTTCATTTATTGCTGTTATAGTAAATTTTGTATTAAACCTTATTCTTATCCCTACAGAAAGTTCGTATGGAGCCTCAATTGCATCTTCAACCACAAACATGTTAATTGGGTTTCTTTTCATCATTGTTAGCGTTAAAAAATTTCGTTTTCCACCAAATTATAGATTGTTGATAAGATTACTGATCTTTACTATTGCTAACATTCTTCTCTTCTCTACTCAATCATTGTGGGCTATACCCTGGATGTTGTTGATTTTATTGTTTGGAACAATTGCTTTATCGCTTGCCTTTCTTTTAAAGCTATTTGAACTCAAGAAGATTTTCCCAATAGTTCGACAGGAAACTGTATAATTTATTGCTCAAAGAGTTCCCCATAATGAACCCTTCCCATTTAGCAAGCAGATGGCGTGAAGATTTGCAATCAGCCTTTCGAGGTTTTGGAAATGGAATGAATTCGTGTAGGTTTGCTCTCAATTTTTTTTGGCGCTAATGAACAACTCATTTACTTTTATCAACTATCTTAAATTTTTATGGAAGTGGCGCCGGCCTATTTTGATTGTTGTGATTACTACCATTGTTGGGAGTATAATCATTTCAGATCCGCACATTATGCCACCCTACTATGCATCTACGTCTTTGGTTTATCCCCTTAATCCAAATTTGACTCAAAGTTCTAACCTCTTTGGTGACAATGCACAAGGTTATTTCGGCGGAAGTGCAGATATAGATAGAATATTATCCATAGCTGGATCAATGCCTCTGAAAATGTATATAGTACAAAAATTTAATCTTTTTCAGCATTATAAAATTGATTCGTCCAAAGAACGATATCCTACTTATGCAGTTTTGGAAGAGTTGCATGATAACTATCATTTTGAAAAAAACGATCGTGGTGCTATTCAAATTACCGTGCAGGATAAAGACCGAAATCTTGCCGCCGCTATGGCAAATAGTATAGTTGATAAAATTGACGAAACAAATAAAGAATTGATAAATCTTAATAAGGAAAAAATTCTGTCAATATATGAATCCAAACTGAAGCAAAAGCAAGGGGAAGTACAGACATTGACAGACTCAATCTTCAATTTGAAGCAGCGTTTCAGACTTTATGATGATATTGAAGATTTGCCTTCACAAGTTAGAGAATTCAGAGCTGCTGAAGGAACTAATTACGATGCTGCAACTGAAAGAGTAAAAATGCTTGAAGAGCAGCGAAAGGGAGCTATCCGTGAACTGAACAACAATACTGTGCTTTATGAACAGTATAAATCCACCATTGATACTCAGGTGCCGACCTTGTATGTTCTTGAAAAAGCTTTTCCTGCTGAGAAGAAAGCAAAACCTGTTAGATGGCTTATTGTTTTGGGAGCCACTCTTCTATCCTTGGTGCTATCTGCAATTGCTGTATTGCTAATTGAACAATTTAAGAATATAAAAGCAGCTTTTAAGTACGCTTAACCACCGCTTGAAAGGATCTGGAGGCAGGTTAATTCGAGTCCATTTCAGAGTAGCTGCAAAGACAACGCTTCGGTTTTGAAAGCCTGCATACTTTATTTTTTTAGAATGAAGCCAATAGAATTAAAAAAAGCTATTGTTCGCGTCAGCTACATTTATATTACTTGTTCTTAATAAATCTTACATGTAAGCATGCTGATGTCGTCATTGATCAGACGATCTCCCTTAAAAGCATTTAGAAAAGAAATTATCTGGTTTGTAATTTCATTTGGTGCAAGCTGATGGTTAATTTTTAAAATGGAGATGATGTCTTCAATCTTTAAAGATTGATTTTTGTCGTTCTCTATATCAGTAAGCCCATCAGTGTAGCAGAAGGCGATGAACTCCTTCTCCAGTTTCATCGACTGCACATTAACATAGGGCAGTTTTTCAAACATGCCAAGTATTGTACATCCCTGGTCAAGGAATTTCATTTCTCCATCATATAAAAGAATAGCAGGATTATGCCCTGCGTTAACATATTCAAATTTACGCGTGGTAAAATTAAATTTTGCTAAAAAAAGAGTAATGTACTTTTCACCTCGCGTAATCTCATTTACGCGCGAATTTAGATATTCCAACAACGTACTAAGAGAAGGCTGCTGATCAGAATAAGAACGAACGCTGGCCTGGAAATTTGCCATCAGCAGTGCGGCGGCTACGCCCTTTCCTGATATATCACCTATACAGAAAATGCTCTCCTGATCGTTTAATTCTATATAATCATAAAAATCACCTCCAACTTCCTGATGCGGTGAATAATATCCCGAAAAAGACATCCGTTCGTCATCGGGTAATTTATCTGGAATAAGCATCGTTTGCATTTGACCTGCCATTTGAAGTTCTGACTTCATCAGCTTCTGGTTCACCTGTGCGCGAAACAACCTTTTATTCTCTATAGCCACAGCAATAATATTGGACACCGTTTGAATGAAATTCAGTTTTTCATCGAGGGTGAAATCCTTAGTGCTATCAACTTCGCCAAGGAATGTAAAGGCAAGCGGACAATTCTTATGGTATACGGGCACTACAACTTTAAACTGAGCAGCAAGCGGATGCCGTATTTGTTCGAGATTCGTCAGTTGCTTAAACATAGATAAGGTGTTTTTAGCAAATGCTGTGGCCTCTTCTATAGTAATTCCTAATGCATTAGTGCAAATCCATTCATCTATTTCTACAAACACAGCAATTCTGTTAACACCGATTTGCTTAGTTAGTATGTCTTCATAAAGCTTTAATAACCCATGTGAGGAGATGTTGCTGTTTATGGCTTGCGTGATCTGCAGCAAAGAGTTCAACTCATCTTCCTTTATCCGAAGCTGTTGCTCCAATAGGAGGAACCTGTTTTCTGTATGTGGACTCGCTGCTTTCACCCTTTAATATTAGGATGAAAAAAGGAATTTCATATTTAACTTTTCATTTTAACATCAAGGGCATCGCGCAATCCGTTTCCAAGCAAATTAAAAGCGAGCACCATAATCATTATGGCTATGCCAGGAACAATTGCCAGAATAGGATTGCTTGATATAATAAATCCATAGTTTTCCCGTATCATGGATCCCCAGGAGGGAGTAGGTGGCTGCACGCCAATGCCAAGAAAGCTGAGCCCGGCTTCAATAAGAATAGCAGTTGCGAAATTGGAAGCAGCAACAACCAGTACAGGACCAAGAGTATTTGGCAGCACATGTCTGAAAATGATTCTGGAACGGCCAAAACCAAGAC
>JACCZZ010000325.1 GCA_013695715.1 Chitinophagales bacterium
TGAGGAAACAAAAAAAGCTGTCTCAAAATAGTGAGACAGCCTTCTGACACAATGGTCATCTTAATTATGAATCCCTCCGATTAAAAATTATTAATCGAAGGCGTCCATGAATGCTCTTTAGATATCATGAATACCTCCTTTTTATTTGATGAAGGTTCAAAAATACAAAAAATGAATAAACCAAAATTTTCAGATTCTTTCTCAAAATCTAAAAGGCATTATCCCAGGATTATTAATACTGTAAAGAATAATCCTGCCTCACCAATCTTTAACAGCTTTTTTTCTATGATGTGGTTTCTGCTTCATCTGCTGCATTGTTTTATTCTCTGACTCATTCAATTCCTCTAAAAGCCGCTGAAGGTCCGGAGGTTTTAAATTTGCCGGCGGAGGTGTTGCCTGTTCAGTTTGAGCTATAAGGTTTTTTTGAGGTGGTTCTTTCTGACGGCTTGCAAGAATTGCTTTGGCGAAAGTCAGATTATATTTCGCATCCTCATCATGCGGGTTGATTTTAAGAGCAAGCTTATAGGCTGCAATTGCATCCTGATAACTTTTCTCTGCCAAATGACAATTCCCAAGATTGTAGAGTGCCGCTGTTTTAAATGAAGGGGAAATGGTGCCGGTAGTTAGCTTTATAAATTGCTGCGCGGCATCATTGTATTTTTTTTGCTGATATAAAGTGTTTCCCAGATTGAAAAGCGCTTGCGGAAATTGATGCTCCACGTCGTTCGCGACAGCAGATTCAAAAAACGCTTTTGCTTCATCATACGAGCGTTTATGATAAGCTGCATTCCCTTTTTCGATTAACTGCTGCACAGCTTGTCCGCACACTAAAGAAGTAAGGCTTAAAGAAATGACTATCGTGATAAAAAAATATTTAAACACTTTTGTCTGTTTTTCGTGATAGCTTATTTACCCATAACAGCTTGCGGTTACTTATAAACAGCTCAATAAAGAGTAATGCAAGTGCGGGAAGAATGAACCATTGAAATTGTGATTCATAATTTACAAGAAGCTCCTCATCGAAAACTTTTTTGTTTACCTGATCAAGCCGATGAATTATTTCATCTACTGGATCATTTCCCTTATTAGTAATCTGCACATATACGCCATTATTTCTTTCAGCGATAGTTTTCAAAATCTCTGAATGCAGTTTTGTAACAACAATATCACCTATTGCATCCCTTTTCATCACAGTATCTTCATCTTCCTTTATTGGAATCGGCGAGCCCTTTTCACTGCCTATACCCACCGTAAAGATTAAAAGTTGTTCATTGGTAACATTATCTAATGCCTCATCTACCCGCCCCTCCCAATCTTCCCCATCGCTGATAAGGATCATGGCCCGGTAATGCTGCTGATTCTCGGGCAGTGCTTTAACCGCTTCACTGATTGCTGCTCCCAGGTCTGTACCCTGTGCAGGTGCATTCTCAGAGGAAACATTATGGAGCAACAGTTGCGCGGCACTGTGGTCAACAGTAAGTGGAGTTTGTATTACAGGAACAGCAGAAAAGGTGATAAGCGCAATACGCGCATCCGGCAGCTTATCTATGAGCGATGATGCAAAAAGCTTTGCTGCCTCGAGCCGGGTTGGTGGTACATCTACAGCAAGCATGCTGCTGGAAACATCGAGCACAATAGCAAGGTCTATCCCTTCATGTCTTATTATTCTTTTTGTATTGCCATATTGAATATCAGATAAGGCAATGATGATTAAGAACAATCCGCTTACAAGAAGAATAAACTTTAAAATTGGTCTGCTGCCACTTCGATTGGGTATAAGCTGTGAGACCAATTGCCATTCGCCAAATCGCTGCAACGACCTGCTCCTCCATGAGCTAAACCGCCAGTAGATAAATATAATCAGGGGTATAACCAGCAGCGCGAGCAAATAATATGGATGTTCTATTTGCATCAGGGAGTTGCTCTAAATAATGTATATCGAAAGATCAATTCCAGAAAAAGAGCTATTGCACCTACAAGTGCAAAAGCATAAAAATGCTCTTCATATCTTTTATAGGTCGTAACATCAACCTTTGTTTTTTCGAGAGCATCAATTTCATTATAAATGAGCCCCAAGTTAGCTTGTTCAGAGGCCCGAAAATATTTTCCACCTGTAATCTCTGCAATCTGCATCAGGGTTAAATTAGCGGTAGGGCCTCCAATTGCACGGTAAGCGCTGTCGTGACGTGTAATCGTTTCATTTACTCCGCCACTGAGTATGCCAATGCAATAGGTTCGTATGTTCAAGCTCTTTGCAAGTTGTGCTGCCTGAAGAGGTTTTACGCTTCCTGCATTGTTTTCTCCGTCAGTAATTAGTATAATGATCTTTGTAGCGGATCTGCTTTCTTTCAATCGCATTACAGCAGTACCCAGACCCATACCGATGGCAGTGCCGTCTTGCACTGCACCAATATTCACATTTAAGATTATCTGCTTGAGTATTCGATGATCAATGGTAATCGGGCTTCCGGTATATGCTTCTCCAGCAAAAAAAACTACTCCTATGCGATCATTCGGACGTTTATCAATAAATTCTGCTGTTACTTTTTTCGCAGCCTCTAACCTGTTAGGCACATAATCCCTTGTCAGCATGCTTCCTGAGACATCAAAAGCAATGATAATGTCCATCCCTTCACTAGCTATGGTCTGTTTTGATAATACCTTTTGTGGGCGTGCTGCTGCAATTATGAGCGCAGCAATGGCAATAAGCCTAAGAAGGAACATGCTGTGACGCAACCAAATTTTAGGAGAAGATTTTACTAAGGCGAAAGCTTCGGTTGAAGAGATTTTTAACACCGGCTGCTGCCTGCGGTGTTGCCAGATATACCACACCGTTAGAAATGGCAGAAAATTCAGCAACCATAGTAACTGGGGGTCAGCAAATTGAATCATCAGACAACATCTTTGTTAGGCAGGGCTAAAGAAGGACTTGTTTCCTTTACAAGCAGCTTGGCTGTTTCAATAATCTGCAAATGATAGTCTACTGATGGTTGAGCTTTAGCGAATTTTACGAGGTCAGCCATTTTAAGATCACGCTTTAGTCGGTTGAGAAGATCATTATCCTTTAAATGCTTTTTAAGTGAAGAAATAATCTCACTTGTTGTGTGGTCTAATGCTGGTAGGAGAAGGGCTGATTCTATATAGGTCCTTATTATATACGTAACCTGAAAATAAAATTGCTTAGTTTCATTGCGCTCCCATAATTTTCCGGTTTCAAGCTCGTAAAGTGCCGCTAGAGCTTTTTCATGCGGAAGACGGTTATCAACTAATAGGCTTTCTTTAAAAATCATACCCCCACTTCTATTACGATATCGCCAATATAATGCTGCAATCATCACTAGGGAGACGCCTAAAATTCCATAAATCAATAACCTGTTATCTTTTACTGAAACAGCGAAGGTTGGTTTAATTGGACGGTATGATTTTGTAGTGTCCACCGCCAAACCAGCAACGTAGATTGAGAGTGGTGTGGTAGATATGGAAGAGCTGATTCCATTTTCCTGATAAGGTAATGTAATGGAGGGGATTCGCAGAACTCCTGAATCATAGCTAATGAAAGTGATGATTTTATTTTCTGTTACGAAGCCCTGATGCTGAATAGTATCAATTTTCGACTCAGCAATTTTTTCAAGAACAGAGGAATCATTCAGGCTTGCATCATTCCATAACAGGAGTGTATTCTCAGGATGATCTACTGAGACATGCACATTTATCCAATCACCTATAACATAATTTGTTGAATGTAAAGAAGAACTAAGACGAACCTCCTGTGCCTCTGCAGTGAAAGAAATAAAAAGCAGTTGAAGTAATCCAGTACACCATATCAGATGTTGGTTCATATTCTCAAAACGATTATTGCACAGCTAAATTCTTTTTGTTCTGCGTTCGAACA
>JACCZZ010000333.1 GCA_013695715.1 Chitinophagales bacterium
GAATTTTTCAGCAATCTCTGCAAGTTTACGCCAGCATACAATGTTGTGCCATTCTGTTTGCTCTACCCGGTTACCTCCCTTATCCATGTACGCATCCGATGTAGCAAGCGGAAATTTAGCTACTGCAATACCACCTTCCAGATGGTTTACTTCGGGATCTTTCCCAAGATTCCCAATGAGAATAACTTTGTTGACGCCTCTCATAATAATAGAATTTTTAAATTAGTTAATACAAATTGAAGGTCTAATATAGTAAATGTTCTAGATAATTCTCAATTACCTTAGGAAAAGGTAAGTTGTTTATATCATCTTTCTTCACTTTAAGATATCCTTCTTTTAAGTAGTTGCTATCGAAAGGAAGATTTATATGTAAGAATTGGGTACAAATACACTGATGAGTCAGCTTATGCTTTATTATTTTCGAAGTTTCAATTACTCCAACATTATCCTCCTGAAAAATGTTTTTTTTTCTGAATAATGTTTCCAGTTGAGTTGCAGTACATCTATTATCAGTCTCAATTAAGGGGAATTCGTATAACCCTTTCCATATATCTTCTGCTATCCGTTTCCTGAGTATCAGGTGTGTCTTATTTTCAAGAACGAGATAATTAAACCACCGTATTCGTAGTTTTTTCTTTTTTCTCTTTACAGGAAGATTCTTGATTAAACCATGTGTGTAAGCAAAGCATTTCTTATGCAGATCACAAATAAGGCAATTAGGGGAGATAGGTTTACAGATAAGAGCGCCATAATTCATAATAGCCTGATTATAATCTCCCGGGTCACTTTTATCAAGAAGATCATCTGCCAATTTGATGAATACTCTTTGACCCACTGTTGAATCAGACAAATCCTTAACGCCAAAGTACCTCGCAAGAAGTCGAAGGACATTTCCATCAATAACCGCGTGAGGCAAGTTAAAAGCGAAGGAGGAAATAGCAGCGGCAGTATATTTTCCTACACCTTTCAATTGCAAAAGTTCAGTATAGGTTGAAGGAAATACACCGTCACGATCAAAAAAAATCTGCTTTGCAGCAGCGTGCAGATTACGGGCACGTGAATAATAACCCAGCCCCTCCCAATATTTCATCACCTCATCTTCAGGTGCCAAAGCAAGTTGCTCAACTGAGGGAAATCGCTCGACAAGCCGTTCATAATATGATATTCCCTGTTCAACTCTGGTCTGTTGTAAGATAATTTCTGATAACCATATCTTATAAGGATCATTCGTATGCTTCCATGGCATATTACGTGGATTTTGTTTGTGCCACCGCAATAATATTTTGGTAAAATCATTCAAAGTAGAAACTACTCAAATCATAGATAAATATTGTGGCAAGCAAACTTATTGAAGGCAATATCGCATCATGTAAAGGGTATTCAGAGTGCATGAACATCACGAAATGCAGTAGAGTTGAATTTTTTTTAGAAATTTGCCGATTAATTGATATGATGTGGAAATTATTAAGGTATTGATAATTATATGAAAATATGAGAAAAGCGGATCTGATAACAAAAATTTCTGATAAAACGGGCATTGCAAAGGTAGATGTGCTGGTAACAATTGAGTCCCTTTTTAAAGAGATAAAAGAATCGCTTAAACAAGGTGAAAACGTATATGTAAGAGGTTTTGGAAGCTTTATTGTAAAAAAGCGCCGTCAAAAAATTGGTCGAAATATAAAAAAGAATGAAGCTATTATTATTCCGGAACATTTTATTCCTGCTTTTAAGCCAGCTAAGACCTTTATGGACAAAGTAAAGGGGGCCGTTCAGGCTAAAAAATAAGCTGCCTTGCGAATATCACAAATTATTCTTCTGCTAACCGGTGTTGCTCTTGTAGCAGCTCTTTATTTATTTGGTGATACGCAGCCAAAAAAAATAACAGATCTACCTGGGCCAGGTAAGATGCAAGCGACAGCTTCATCAGATAATGTGGCAATAAGTTTTGAAACCATTCTTGCCAAAGCCCAAGAAACTATAAACGAGAGTCAGCGTGATTCACTCTCGCAAATGGAGACTCAACTTAGCAAAACCAGCGGAATAGAGGAAAAAATTCCATTGTTGACTGCTATCGGTGAAAAATGGAGTGAAACAGGGAACATCATTGTAGCCGGAAAATATTATGAAGATGCAGCAGAATTAACAAACGAAATAAAAATGTGGGAGCAGGCTGCTACAAGATTTTTCGTCGGATTTCCGAATGCTGCCGATACGTTGGCTAAAGTTTTTGCAGTACAGGAAGCTATTAAATGCTATGAGCGATTAAGAAAGCTCGATACTTCTAATCTTGACTACCCGATCAGACAGGCAATATGCTATATTGATGGGCAGGGGCAGGTGATGCAGGGTGTCACTCTGCTTAAGACAGTTGAGAGGAAAGATTCCGACAATACAGATATGAACTTGATTTTAGGTAGATTAGCGGTTGTTTCGGGTCAATATGATAAGGCCATAGCAAGATTAGAGAAGCTTGTAAAAACAGACCCTAAAAACGCAGAGGCCTACTTTCACTTAGCTGAAGCATATCGCGCTGTCGGCAGAAAAGATGATGCAATTCATACGCTTGAGCACTGTAAAACTCTCATTGAGGATGAGGATTTTAATGTTCAGATTGATTCATACATAAACCAGATAAAAAATTCATAATTCATGCCCTCAGGTAAAAAGAGAAAAAGACATAAAATGGCAACGCATAAACGAAAAAAGCGCTTGCGTAAGAACCGCCATAAGAAGAAGGTAAGATAATTTCGCCCAAAGCGGAACCGGATATTTGCCACTCTTTAAAGCTTCTAATATCATAGTTAATCTTTGTAGCTGTATAGTTTAATAAATTAACTATTGACTTTTCTATATTTTTTGGGAGTTTAATTATCCGGTTCTTTTACCTGGCTGGTTACATCCATTTTCCTGCTGCGTTTGTTATTAATGTTCCAGGATGGTCTTAAAGCTCTTTGCTGCACGGCACCTTTCCCGAAAGGGAATATAAAATATTAATGCAGTGAACAGAGAATTAATTATTGACTCCGGCCCAACCGGAGTTGAAATTGCCTTGCTTGAAGATAAGGTACTCGTTGAGCTACATCAGGACAAGCTAAATCAAAACATAACCATTGGTGATCTTGTGCTCGCAAAGGTTGTAAAGATACTGCCTGGCCTTAATGCAGCATTTGTTGATATTGGTCAGCCAAAAAATGGATTTCTTCATTATTCAGACCTGTCACCTCAAATCCGATCAGTACAAAAGTTTACAAAACTTGCTTTTGATGGTGTGATGCCTCCAGATTTGAATGACTTCAAATTAGAACCGGAAACACTGAAAACGGGAAAGGTAGCAAACACGCTTTCAAAACGAATACCACAGCTGGTACAGATTACTAAAGAGCCGATCTCTACTAAGGGACATCGTTTATCCTGCGACATTTCTCTGCCGGGCCGGTACATTGTACTTATTCCCTTCATCAACTCAATTAATATCTCCAAAAAGATAAGTTCATTTGATGAGAGGAAGCGTCTGAGCCGGTTGATCGAAAGTATAAAGCCAAAAAATTTCGGAGTTATTGTTCGTACCCTCGCGGAAGGCAAGTCTGTTCAGGAGCTGCATGAAGATATTACGCAGTTGATGGAGAAATGGAAGCAACTGACTATAGAGCTTAAAGGAGCGGAAGCACCGAAAAAGGTAATGAGTGAAATGAGCAAGACCTCTACTCTGCTCCGAGATATGCTAAACCCCTCTTTTAATAGGATATTGGTTAATTCCAGGGAAATGTTTCAGGAGGTAAGGAATTACATCTCACGCATTGCACCTGAAAAGGAAAGCATTGTACAACATTATTCAGGACGTACTACCTTATTTGATCAATATGACATTACCAAACAGATCAAAGTCGCTTTTGGAAGGACCGTAAATCTTCCCAGTGGCGCTTATCTGGTAATTGAACATACAGAAGCCTTGCACGTGGTAGATGTCAATAGTGGTCATAAGATGTCAAGCGATGATACGCAGGAAGCAAATGCGATGACTGTTAACATGGAAGCAGCTGAAGAAATAGCACGTCAGCTTCGACTGCGTGACATAGGCGGTATAATAGTGGTAGATTTTATTGATGTTCGCAGCCCGGAGAACAAAAGATTGCTGACCAAAAAAATATCGGATGCTATGCGAGCTGATAAGGCAAGGCATACCATACTTCCTTTAAGCAGATTTGGAATTTTGCAAATTACCAGGCAGCGTGTTAAACCCGAAGTCACAATTGTAACCGATGAAAATTGCCCTTCATGTGGAGGCACCGGTAAAATTGGTCCCTCGATATTGATCATGGATGAAATCGAAAAAAATCTGAACCACATCATCACAAAAAACAATCAGAAAAAAATCACCTTGTTTGTTCATCCTTACGTGGAGGCTTTTGTAAAGCAGGGATTTCCATCCCTTCGCGTAAAATGGCTCATGAAATACAAACAATGGATTCATACAGACTCCAGTGATAATATCAGCATTATGGAATATCATTTTTATGACACCAACGGCGAAGAAATACTGCTTAATTGAGAAAAGTATGACGCTGTTGATGAGAAAACTGTAATTAAATCAGGATAGATATTTTGCTACAATGGGTAATCTTCTGCCTGATCCGAAAGATTTTTGAGAAATACGCAATATCGGTGGCGACTGATATCTTTTATGTTCATTTCTGTTAACCATTTTTAATACACGTTCAACAAGTGATCTCTCAAATCCCTTTTGAACCAATTGTTCGGGTCCTTGACGCTGCTCTATATATTGATAGAGGATGCTGTCAAGGATTGAATATTCCGGAAGTGAATCTGAATCTTTTTGATCTGGCCGCAATTCTGCGGAAGGAGGCTTGTTGATAATATTTTCGGGAATGATTAATTTTTCGTTGTTGATGTACTTTACCAATTCATACACCTCCGTTTTGTAAACATCTCCCAACACTGCCATTCCCCCGCACATATCCCCATATAAAGTTCCGTAGCCAACTGCCATCTCACTCTTGTTTGAAGTGTTTAATAATATATAATGATGCTTGTTACAAAAGCTCATGAGAAACATGGCACGGATGCGAGCCTGTAGGTTTTCTTCTGTTACATCAAACTGCTTTCCTGAAAAGTAAGGTTCCAGAGTATCTAATGAAGCATCATATACTTTTTGCAACGAAATAACTTCATGATCTATTTGGAGATTTTTAACAAGTTGCAAAGCATCTGATATGGAGTGCTCAGAAGAATATTGAGACGGCATCAGCAGCACCTTCACATTTTCTTTACCCAGAGCGTCTACAGCAATGCAGGCAACTACTGCAGAATCAATTCCCCCGCTTAACCCTAGAATTGCCTTTTGAAAATTTAGCTTTTTAAAATATTCACGTACTCCCGCTACCAGTGCCTTATAAATAAGTGGTATTTTACTTTTAGGCTGTTCGCGGTTAACCACATTCTTGCTCTGTATCACTTCATCCAGATCATATATGCATAATTGTTCCTCAAAAAAATTCATTTCATCAAACACTTCACCGTTAGGTGAAATTACAAGTGATCCCCCATCAAAGATTAATTCTGTTTGAGCACCAACACAGTTACAATAGAAGATAGGTAAATGATACCTTTTTGCAGTCTCCTTCAACAGGTTTATTCGCTCAACCGCATGATTATAATCAAAAGGTGAAGCTGATATGTTAAGCATGTAATCGGGACTAAATGTTGATATTTTATCTACCGGTGTGGTAATATATAAGGGGTTTATACCAGTATTCCATAAATCTTCACATACAGTAAATGCAATTCTCCGCCCCAGGAATTCGACTACTCCGAATTCCTGATTTGCTTCAAAATAACGGTATTCGTCAAAAACGTCGTAGTTCGGCAGCAACGATTTATTGACTATCTGCTGCACTTTGCCATCATATAAAAAATATGCAGAGTTATAAAGGTCCTTACCTTCTGGTTTATTATTGATGGAAGGGGCTCCAACAAGTGCTGCAATGCCCACAGCTTCCTTCGTAATTAATTCTATAGAGTGAAGACATTGCTGCACAAAATCGTGAAACTCAAGAAAATCACGAGGGGGGTAACCACAAACACTAAGTTCTGAAAACAGCACTACATCAGCTGATCTTTTCTTCGCTTCTCTTATCCCTGCAATAATTTTCTTTCTGTTACCTTCAAAATCACCAATGATATAATTCTGCTGAGCAAGTGCAATTTTCATGTGTGGATTACAATCATAAATTAATACCTGTTCATGAATAATTAATACTTGTGCTTTAATTCATTAGAAATAAACGCCCAATTGAAGGCGAAGATGATTAAGTGTAGATTTTCTTTTAAAGCCACTCGGATTATCTGTAACGTCTATAAAACCATTCGTGAATTGCAATCCAATCAGGCCTGCGGTATTACCTGTTAAAGCATATTCCAATCCTCCGCCTACCAGGAGTCCAAAATTTCCAGGAGTTATATCTTTTCCAAAATTTTGTTTTGTCACATTCGCTACCGGTAAAAAAGTTTCAATATCTGCACGTGACCTGATTGCAATTCCACCCTGCAATCCGAACTGCCCATAATAAGTAATGTACCCGATTTGATTTGTATGTAATCTCATACTTAATGGAATTTCAATATACTGAATGCGATAGTCAACATTTGTTCCTGCAGGATAAAGTATGTCTGGTAATGCATTAAATTTTATTGAATCAAGATAGGTAACCTTGCCACCTTCATATGATACTAGTATACCAGTGGCAAATGCATAATTATCAGGAATTAATAAATCCATAAGTAACCCGTAAGCAAATCCCAAATAAGCTCCATTGCCTTCCAGGCCATTATCTACCGCTGAAAGCCAGCTCATTTGGGGTGAAAGAGTTAACCCAAAACGAAAACCAGAGGGCATTTCCTGCGAAAACGTATTGTATGATGATATGCATAAAAACAGAAATATTAAGATTTTTTTCATCTGAAGGTTTTTAGTTTATACTTTAATGCAGATAGTTGGCGCACGAAGATACTTGAAAACATATCACTATTGTCCAGGGTACCTGAGTTCAAAATGGTGATAAAGTGAATCCTAAAGAAACAGGTGTTATGTCAGGGCCTTTTCCTTTTTCAAAAAGTCTGCTCATCGAATAATATCCATATATTCCAAACTTGTAGTACATTAAACGCAGAGAAAGACCATAATTAAACGATGATAGATTTTCGATCCCGTATATTTTTATTTTTGATTGCCCGGGTTGTTCACCGGTATACTTAAACTTCCAAAAATCTCCAGCTAATAATCCTGCTCTGAACCCCGGGGCTATCAAAAAGCCCCTCCCCTTTTCATTTGCTTTAGTGTAGATATGAAGTTCAACGGGAATTCCTATGGTTGATGTAGACAACTTGCTCTTTTCATAAAGTAATGGGTTAACTTGCTCAAGGTTTGTGAATAGAATTTCACTTGAATCAGAATTAAAGGTGTATTGATACTTAGCATTTGTTTTAACAGTGCTTACTGAGTAACTAATTCCCGGTGCAATGCTCAAAAGGGAAGGAATGATGTTGATTTCATACAACAAATTAAGATTAAACCCTCCTGAAAATACTTTAGCTTCTATATTCGGCGGAGCGTTAAGCCATCCGTTTTCTAGAATATCAAGGAAGAAAAATTGCTTTTGAAATTTAAATACATTAGGTATGTCTGTAGAATTGCTTGCACTGGAGTCTGAGATTTGCGCTTTTGCTGTTGAAATTGAGTATAGCAGAGAGAAGAGTATCAAATATTTCATAAATGGTAATTTAATTTAAAACTGCAAGCTTAGTGTGTATTGTTCCACGACTCAACATTGTGGATAATTTCCTTAATTACTTTGTTTAAATGATTTTCATACAAATCAAGCAAATCTTCCAGCGAGATCTGGCCATTATCAGGATAGTTAACAGTATTTAACCAAACATCTTCAGAAAGGTTTTTCAATAATAAATAATTACTCGCCCGAAGCAAGCGGAATAATTTTATTGATGAGCCAAACGGTTGACCGTAATAAGCGAGGGATTCAGCCCAGAGATCTTTATCGAATGCTACTATGGTATCAGTGGGTTCTGCCACCGCTCTTCTGAAATTAACGTAAGCTACTGCCTCAAGGTCGGCAAGATGAATTATTATTTCGCTGATATTCCACACATCACGACGCGATCGGAAATGCAAACTCTCTTTTGGCACCGTGGCAAGAACTTCTTTCAGACGATGGTATCCGCCGCCAAACAATTTGAGCTTTGCTCTTCGATTATGAGAATCAGAGGAAGCAATCATGCATGTTAATTACGCTACGAATTTGTAGCTTTTTTTATTGCATTTGCATAAACATAGAATATTTCTCCTTTCAGTTTACTATATGATTTACACAATTTAACCTGTTCTATTTTCATGCTATCCTCTTTTAAACCATGAATTGATATATTTTCACTCTTATAATGGCACAGAACCGTTCGCTGCTATCCTCTCCTATCGAATATCTTAAAGGCGTCGGGCCGCAAAGAGCTGATTTGCTGAAAAAAGAGCTTCATATTTTTACTTTAGGTGATCTGCTTTACCACTTTCCTTTCAGATATGTTGATCGTACATCTTTTCAAAAAATAGGTCAGTTAACCCAGCAAAGTCAGCACGTTCAAATCGTGGGGCAAGTAATGGAAAAAAACGTGGTTGGTGAAAGCCACAGCAAAAGATTTATAGCATATTTAAAAGACGATACCGGAGAAATTGAATTAGTATGGTTCCGCGCACTCCGGTGGATTGAAAAAACAATTGAAACAGGAAAAACATATATTGTATTTGGGAAACCCAACTTTTATCGTGGCACATATTCCATTGTTCATCCAGAAATATCTGTCTTTGAACAAGACAGTACGGGACTCGAAGCCAGGCTCCAGCCGATATATTCGTCTACTGAAAAATTAAAGACAGCAAGTCTGGATTCCAAAGGAATAGAAAAATTAACAAGTACGCTCTTAGCGGCTATTTCCGAGAGTGATCTTCCTGAAAATATTCCCGCTTCTATTTGTGATCGCTACCATTTTCAACAGAGGTTCGATGCGTTCGTGCAAATTCATATGCCGCAAGATTTCGCCTCTCTCGAAAAAGCAAGGAAGCGATTAAAGTTTGAAGAGCTCTTCCTCTCTCAAATCCGAATACTTCAACGGAAGACAGTTCGCAAGGAAGATTCAGCTGGTTTTTTATTTGCACGTCTCGATCCTCTTTTCAATCAATTCTACCGTGAGAAGCTCCCCTTCGAATTAACAGCAGCCCAAAAACGTGTTATTAAGGAGATGCGGTCAGACTTGATTTCAGGAAAGCAGATGAATAGGTTGTTGCAGGGTGATGTAGGAAGTGGAAAAACTATTGTATCACTGCTTATTATTCTAATGGCCATAGACAATGGATATCAGGCAGCCATGATGGTACCTACCGAAATTTTAGCGCAACAGCACTACCGAAGCCTTTCTGAAATTACAAGTGGCCTAAATATGAAAGTAGCTATGCTTAGCGCTACTGTTAAGGGAAGTGAACGGAATTCGCTTCTTGCTGAGCTTAAGTCCGGAGACATTCAGTTGGTAGTTGGCACACATTCATTGATTCAGGAACAGGTAGTATTTAACAATCTTGGACTTATAGTTATCGACGAACAACATCGTTTTGGTGTTGAGCAAAGAGCACAATTGTGGACTAAAAACATTCAGCCTCCGCATGTGCTTGTGATGACAGCAACGCCCATACCGAGAACTCTTGCTATGACAGTTTATGGTGATCTTGATGTTTCTACTCTTGATGAACTTCCACCAGGAAGGAAGCCAATTATTACAATTCATCGGTATGATTCTGCACGCTTACGGGTCTTTGGCTTTATGAAGAAGCAGATCAATGCTGGTAGGCAGGTATATGTAGTATATCCGCTTATTGAGGAATCTGAAAAGCAGGATTACAAGTTCCTCATGGATGGTTATGAGAGCATTACTCGTGCTTTTCCATTGCCTGAGTTTGCAACAAGCATTGTTCATGGAAAAATGAAAGCTGATGCGCGAGATTATGAGATGCAGCGATTTATAAATAAGGAAACTCAGATAATGATAGCAACAACAGTGATTGAAGTTGGTGTGGATGTTTCTAATGCAAGTGTGATGATAATCGAAAGTGCAGAGCGGTTTGGCTTGTCTCAGTTACATCAGTTAAGAGGTAGGGTTGGCAGAGGTGGGGATCAGGCATATTGTATATTGATGAGTGGAAATAAATTATCTGCAGAAGCAAGATTAAGAATGCAGATTATGACTGCAACTAACGATGGTTTTCGCATAGCAGAAGAGGACTTGAAGCTTAGGGGCCCTGGGGATCTTGAAGGCATTCAGCAATCGGGGATGGCACCATTGCTCCTGGCGGACATTATACAGGATCAAAAAATTTTGAAGGCTGCAAGAACCGAAGCTGAAAAGATTCTTCAGAAGGATCTTCTGCTGCAATCATCAGAAAATTTCATGGTAAGCAATTACATAAATACCATAGGTAAGAAAGAGAAACGCTGGAGCAGCATCTCCTGATATTGGTTAGAAAGGCTTAATTCTTTTTTTCCATTCGGGAAGGAAATAACTCTTGCTTTTTTCCCTTAGCGCCATTTAGACCTGTTGATTCACCATTCATGTATGCCGGACATACAGAGCGATTGCATGAGGTTATAACTACAATGGATGCAATTATCAAGAGATACTTTTTCATAGAACCCTTAAAATTAACTATTATACACGATGAAATGATAAAAATAAAGTGGTTCTTTCTGTCAAATTTCAAATTTAAGAAGCGAATACAAATGATAGAAGTGCTTTTTCAAAGCAGAATCATGTATGGAGAAACTCATATATCTTTCATATTGATGAATGTCATTTTGGATAAAAAAAATTCAAATATTTATGAAACCTTGTCAGGTAAGGATTTCAGAAGAAAAAACCATTGGCTTCGTTTGAAATATTCTTTAAATCGTATATTTTTGATGCATTAATAAACTTAACTTGTCACTACTAAACTCTACCCCTTATGAACAAAGGTCAACTCATTGCAAAAATGGCCACTGATGCAAAATGCTCAAAAGCGCAGGCAGGTGCAGCATTAGATTCATTTATTAATGCAACAATGGGTGCCTTAAAAAAGGGAGATAAAGTAACTCTCGTTGGTTTCGGAACATTCAGTGTTTCACGTCGTTCAGCGCGTAAGGGAAGAAATCCGCAAACAGGTAAATCCATAAACATTCCCGCACGGAAAGTAGCGAGGTTTAAAGCAGGGAAAGAGTTTGCAGGAAAGGTGAAATAATTCTTTTATTAACTGTAATGAAGCATATCCTTCGGGAGTGCTTTTTTTACTTAACATCAATTCTCTTTATTTTTATAACCTTTACATCTGATCTAAATCATAAAAAACAATATGGGCAGAGGAGATAAAAGAACAAAGCGCGGCAAAATTACTAAAGGCTCTTTTGGGAAGAGCAGGCCGCGGGTGGTGCACAAAATTGTTAGACCTGATGCTGTAGTAGCTGAAGCAGCGGAGGCCCCAAAAGAAGATGTTAAGAAACGGCCCGTGAGAAAAAAGAAAAGTAACGAATAGGTAATTTAACTTGATTGGGGATAAACCTCATTCCTATAATTTATTAAGCGAAACTTCTGCTATATAATTTATTTAGGGAATGAATAGCCCTAAGGTGCTAACCGCACAATTGTCCAGTTAATCTGGTCTTCAAGAGTAAATAAAAACCGATCATGCATCCTGTTGGCACGTCCCTGCCAAAACTCTATTGATGAAGCAATAACTTTATACCCGCCCCAATGAGCCGGTCTGGGAATTTCAAAGCTTGAGAGTTGTTTTTCAGCAGCATCAAACTTTTTTTCCAGCACTTCCCTGCTTTCAATTACTTCACTTTGTGGCGAGGCAAGGGCCCCAATCTGACTTCCTTTTGGCCGGCTCTGAAAATATGCATCTGATTGCTCAGATGTTATTTTTTCTACTCTTCCCTCAATTCGAACCTGCCGATGAAGTTCATTCCAGAAAAAAAGCAGGGCTGCATACGGATTCCATAATAATTCCTTACCCTTTCTGCTGTTATAATTGGTGAAGAAGAAAAAGCTCTGACCTTCAATCCGCTTAAGTAAGACAATGCGCGCCGAAGGTTTATAATCTATGCCTGAAGTCGCAAGCGTCATAGCATTGGGTTCTGGAATTTTTGACTCCACTGCCTCATGAAACCATGCTTCAAATTGCAATATCGGATTCTTTAAGATGGTGCTTTCATCCAGTGGCTGGGCAGAATATTCTATTCTCAATTGTTGCAGCACTTCGTTTTTCATATCCTTTCTTGCAAAAGTATCAATTCATCAGATGTTCATAAGGTGGTTAAAAGTTATCATTTTAGTTCAAGAAAATGCTTATTTGGAAAAAGTGTGCTTCTGTAAACAAGTGATTTTCGTTCTAAATTTGCTGTAAGCCTAACGCCATATAAATCGGGGTGTAGCGCAGTTGGCTAGCGCGCCACGTTCGGGACGTGGAGGCCGGAGGTTCGAGTCCTCTCACCCCGACATTAAGTCTTCTTTTATTTATATGATCTTAAAAAGACATTCTGTAATCAAAAGCCGAAGTAGCTCAGCTGGCCAGAGCGTTTGATTCGTAATCAGAAGGTCGGGGGTTCGACTCCCCCCTTCGGCTCTTTGTTTCTAAAAACAAAATTATTCTTAAACTAATTTGAGCTGCTCCCCTCCTCCTCTCCTTCTCCAATTCCAAAATTCATCATGCTGCCAAGCAGATCTTTGAACTGAATACCTGTTTCTAACCGGTGTTTACTGAGCTGAGAAAATTCAGAAAGTCCATGTAATGCAAACTCCATCATAAATAATTGCTCAGGTTTAGATGCTCTGGGAAAACATGATTTCACCAGGTCATTTAATCCTTTTACAAAGAGAAGTGCTTTTTCATACTCCGACTGAGTAGCATTTTGCAAAATATCTACCTTGTTTCCTTCACTAAACCAATTGATGATGTCAGCATAAACACTTGGAGCCTTCGATTTGCTTTTTTTATTTTTTTCAGGATTGGGAAAGATGCCGTCAAACTGTTTCCTTATTGCTTTTCCTATAAGCATTGTTGCAACAGTTGCTATGCCCTCTACTTCACCTTCGTAAACCAATTCTACTTTTCCGGTTATTGATGGGAGGATGCCGTAGATATCGGAAACACGAGCATATCCTTTTGATTCTTTGTTAATAAGCATGCGCCGTTCTATGGTGCTGTATAAGTTCTCAAGCGCCGAGATTGTAAGCCTGGCGGATACACCGCTTTTTTTATCTATGAAGTCACTCTCACGCGCCTCAAAGGCAGTCTGTTCAATAAGATCAAAGAGGAGTGACGGAATTGTGATATTATCTTTTTGTTCTTCTGTTATGCTCGATTCCTGCTCGGTGATGCTGCGGGAAATAGCAATACTTTTCGGATAATGTGTGAGTATCTGGCTATCAATCCGGTCTTTCAACGGTGTTACAATAGAACCCCTGTTGGTATAGTCTTCCGGATTCGCTGTAAAGAGAAATAAAATATCAAGAGGGAGGCGCATCTTAAATCCCCGTATTTGAATATCGCCTTCCTGCAAAATATTAAAAAGAGAAACTTGTATGCGCGCCTGCAGATCTGGTAATTCGTTGATCACAAAAATGCTTCTATGAGACCGTGGTATGATGCCATAATGTATCACCCGCTCATCTGAGTAGGGCAATTTCAATGTAGCAGCCTTGATTGGATCCACATCTCCAATAAGGTCAGCTACTGAAACATCAGGAGTTGCAAGCTTTTCAGCATACCGCTCATCCCGATGTAACCAGGTAATGGGCGTCTGATCTCCTTTTTCTTCAATAAGATCTTTTGCAAAACGGGAGATTGGCTCATAGGGATCATCATTCATTTCAGAGTGCTCCACGACAGGGATATACTCATCTAAAAGTTGAACCATCAGCCGTGCAAGGCGCGTTTTTGCCTGCCCGCGTAAGCCAAGCAATATTATATTATGCCGCGAGAGGATTGCAGTATGCAACTGTGGAATTACTGATTCATCATATCCCTGTATTCCCTCAAACACTTCTTTCCTTGCCCTTAATGCGGCGATAAGATTATCACGTATCTCTTCCTTGATGGGTTTGGGAAGATAATTTGTTTTCTTTAGCTCACCGAGTGTTCTTACTCTCTCTAAATTCATTCTTCTATTAAATAACCTTTTTGAAAAAAATCAACGAACGTGCTTTCTGCGGTTGCGAACGAAATCTTCGAAGAGGAAAGTGCCCACATTTTCTGGTGATGCATAAAAGGCCTTACCACTGTTTGTTTGTGTAAATTCACGTACGAACTGCTGCAGGTATGCATCTTCAGCTATCATAAAGGTGGTGATGGGTATATTCAGTCTCTTGCATTGTGCGGCCTTATTCAAGGTTTTGTTTACAATCTTTCTATCCAAGCCAAAACTGTTCTTATAGTACTTGCCATTCTCTTTCAGACATGAGGGCTTGCCATCAGTGATCATGAAAATCTGTTTGTTATTTGCTTTCTTTCTACGGAGCAATTCCATTGAATAATCTAATCCCGCGCATGTATTTGTGTGATAGGGTCCTACCTGCAGGAAGGGTAAATCCCTGATCTCTACTTTCCAGGCATCATCACCAAACACAATGATATCAAGCGTATCCTTCGGATATTTGGTGGTAATAAGTTCAGCCAACGCCATGGCTACTTTTTTAGCAGGAGTGATGCGATCTTCCCCATATAATATCATGCTGTGGGAAATGTCAATCATCAGAACGGTTGACGTATGAGTTTTTAATTCCCGTTCTTGAATCTCCAGGTCGTCCTCTGTAAGTTTAAAATCATCTACACCATGGTTAATCTGAGCATTACGTATTGACGAAGTAACATTGATGTGATCAATGGAGTCGCCAAATACAAAAGGTCGTGAATCAGTTGTGAGCTCCTCACCTTCTCCGGAATAGACCGTCTTGTGATTACCGGGTCTCGATTTTCTTAGTTTACCAAAAATTTCTTCCAGTGAGCGCTGACGTATCACCTGGCCTGCCTTTTCAGTTACAGATAAATCACCGCTTACAGGATTTTCCTCGAGGTATCCCTTTTCCTTTAATTCCTCTATGAAATCGCCCATTCCATATTCATTATCTGTTACTTTGTATTCTTTATCCAGTTCATTCATCCACTGTAAAGCCTCGTTGGCATCGCCTTTTGTGTATTGTAGCAATTGCAGAAAAAGGTTTAAAAGCTGGCGAAAGGGATCGCCGCCTTCTGGTGGAGGGATGTATTTGGTGAAGCGGAGGTTCACGGATAGAGAAATAATTTCCTGATAAGAATGAAGGAATAAAAGTAAAACATTTGTAACCGAAAAGGTTAAATCAATGAGCTATATTCTTCCTGACATAAACTAACAAGCTGTAAGAGTGCAGATAGTACCCAAAAAACTTTCCTCTTAAATAGGATATATCATATCAGAAGTAAACGAATGGTGGGATGTAATAAGGTTTCCTTTGTTAAATAAACGTTTATTTTTGCCCTCCTTAATAACAGTTGTTTTTAAACAATTGACATAAACTCTAATACTCCTCCTTAGCTCAGTTGGTTAGAGCGGCTGACTGTTAATCAGTAGGTCCCAGGTTCAAGTCCTGGAGGGGGAGCATTTAAGAAGACCTCTAAGAAAAAGCCGGAACTGCTTGATTCCGGCTTTTATAAACCTAACGTGAAGATTCTCCTTACCTATTTAAACTCAGGGGTTTTTATTTTTGCTCTATATTTTCCGGTGACCTCTCATCGCGCCTATCGAATGTGCCGTCTTCATTAAAAAATATAACGGCATCTTTCACTGGTGAATAAAAGGAAATCTTACCGGTTTCATCTTCAATTCTCCAAACCCTGTATGTTTCTTCGGCAGGAAAATTTTTTATAAAATATTCTCTTATAGATTTGGGAACGGCCTGTTCATCCATTTCACTTTCCTTACTCATAACCTTACCGTCTTTATCATATAAAACAGTATGATGAAGATTATTTTCATCAGTGAACATTACCTTATAATTGTTTCCCGTTTGCTGCCATTCGACGGTTGCAGCGTTTTTATAAGCCGATTTAAAGTGAGACTCAATATTACCAGGTACTGGAGTGGCTTGTGTTTTAGGGCTGATCGGATTTTCTGTCTGTGCATTAGTGATCTCATAGGCCAGAAAGGTAATCATCAGCAATATCAACGACCTTAAAGTTAATTTTTTCATAAAGTAGACTTTTATTACTCACTAATTTGCGAATCTCATGCCAGCAAATTATATCAAAAAAGTATACAATAAACCATTTAAGAACTTTAGTACTACTGATGATCTCTCCAAAGAGCCACCAATCTGTTTAATATAATCAGAGAAGAACCAACCACATTCTTTCACGTACTTATCTATTAAAGACAAATGAACTTCAGTGCTTCAATTTAATTTGTTGTATTACTTTTGAGGCTTAAGATTATATATATGCTACGCTATTCAAAAAAAAGCCAGGAAAAAGTGCACGATGCAATGCATGAGATGAAGGAAGGAAAATTGAGAAGCGGAAAGGGTGGAAAGAAAGTGACAAATCCTAAACAGGCAATTGCTATAGGTCTTTCTGAGGCAAGAAAATCTGGTGCTAAGGCGCCGCCAAAAAAAGGTTCTGCAGGAAAAATCTTTTCGTCTTAAAAGAAATCTTCATCAAAAAATAAAGATAGCTAATATACAATTAGTGAATGCAATAGTTCTCATATATTTTTGAAATTGATAAACTATAGATGATTAAATTGATTATATATTAAACAAAACCGCAATGAAATTTTTAAGCACCTTTTTAATTGCTTTGGCGATTACCTTCCTTCTCTCTTGTAATAATACCGGTAACGGAAACAATAATTCAAGTGATACAAATACCGAAGCAGGCACAAATGATACGGTAAATAAAAACTATATTGATCCATCCACAACTCCGGCAAATACAACAACGGTGTCGCCTGATGGTGAATATTCACCTAGGCAATCAGAAGATTCAATACCTGAATATAATCCTGTAACAGATAGAAATAATAATGACAATTCGGTAAAGCCTAAGTAATAGGTTTCAAGGTAATTGATACATCGGCCACCTGAGGTCATTATTATTTGTTAGTGACTTCCATATCCCACATTTCAAATTGATTGTTTGAAATTGTAAAATTCATCTGACGAATCTCCTGAAAGAAATCTGCCAATGATCGTTCAATCTTAAATTTATGAACTGCCAGATGATGTTCATCAGAAGTTGATTGCCTTGTTTTATCTGATGCATATATAGTGATTATGGTTTCTTCACCTGAAAAAAATCGCAATGCCACTGCTTCAAACCGTTCAGCATTGTATCCCGCTAATCGCGCGCACAAGGTGTTAAAATCATCATTTTCTTTAAATGTAACTGAAACGAACCCAGGCATTACATTTTTTTGCTTTAAGCTTGTGTTCTCCATAATTATTTTTTAGAGTTTAGAAGAGTAATTTTTTTTAGGTATTTAAGGATTTCTTCTGAAAGCTATTTTTTCTACATAGTCAGATTCATACAAACCAACAAGTAAGATAAAAAATGATACCATCAAAGGTCCTATTACTAATCCAAGAATACCAAATAAAGGAAGTCCAAGTAATAGCCCGAGGACAATTATTATAGGATGGATGTTACCGACCTTTCTGGCAATATAAAAGCGAAGGAAGTATTCAATCAACCCCACTAAGACAAGTTGATACAGAATTATTCCTATACCAGCAAAAGAATTTCCAGATGAGAGAAACAACAATCCGGCAGGAATGAAAACGGCTGCAGGGCCAACGAGAGGAATAAATGCAAATAGCATAGCTACAATCCCCCAAAAAACGGGATCAGGAATTCCGAAAATTAAGAAACCAATACCCAGAAAAATTCCTTGCGAACATGCGATGATGCCTTGACCTATCACCCCGGCATAGGTAATATTCTTAAATTCATTAGCCAGCAAAAAGGCATTTTTCTCAGGAAAAGGAACGTATTTCAACAACATGTTTTCAAAATATTCATGGTGTATAAACATAAAAAACACCATGAAGTACATTACAATAACCAATAGCAGTATGTGGAGCGCTCGTGATATTGCAGACGGAAATGTGCCGGCTACCCAACTTTCCAGCCTGTTTAGGGCATTCGGAATCAAATCAGGCTGATTAAAATTAACGCCTACATAATTATCTATCTTTTCGATTACCTGATTTATCTCAGTGGGATTACTTCGAAATTGAATAATTTTTCCAATCAGCATCCATGATACTGAAAAGAAGGGAATCAGTATAATAAAAAAAGAAAGGACAATAATCGTTAATGCCGCTGCCTTACGATTCCAATTATTTTTTTTGGTAAGACGAATATACAGTGGCTTAAAAAGCGTATACACGATTACTGATCCGATTATGGAGGTAACAAAGTCCTTTAAGGCAAATAAGATAAATACCCCAAGAAAAAGGATTAGTACAAGCAGTAAAAGTTTTCTTTGCCTATCGTTGTAAATCATGTATGTTGCTCCTGATGAATCATCCCCGCACCTTAAGGTATTCTTTAATAATCGGCTCGTAATCTATAATATGATTGTAACTTCTGCAAACTTCTAACAAAGGGCATGACGAAAATGGTATTTGCATAGAAAATTTTTTGGTGTAACCTCAAGTTTTCAAATAATAATGGCAGGTTATTCATAGCATAAAAATGTAATTTCTTGTGGAAGGCTTTCCGCTTGCTGAGTAGTAAATTCTACGTACAAAAAACCTATTTCTATCCTATAGTTTAGAAATCTCTTGGCATAATATTGAAGTTAGTTTCTTCTCTCTAAATATATTTCTAACAAAAAACTTAATCATGAGCAACCAGAAAAATAAAACCCGGGAAGAGGAAAACAATGACACCTCTAAACTATCCGGGTCCAGCAATGAAAAAAACAAGCAGGAGCAAAGTGAAACCTCCACTTCCCAGGAAAAAGGCTATGATATAAGCAGCGAAGATCGCAACCCAAATGAATTAAAGGGTCAAACTCAGAATCAGGAAAATCAAAATGCTGAAAAAGAAAATAAGCCTATGAACGACAAATTAGGAAGTAAGCAATTTGATGACAAACCAAAGAAATCAGAAACAGAAAATTCTCAAGTAGGATCAGACCAACAGCATAAGCAATCTTCAAATACCCAACAAAATTCCGAGAATAAAACAGAAGAAAAAGGAAGTGGTAAAAGTAACTAACAAAGTTATGGTGGTTTAGGAGATCAGCACGGTGGTATATCAGATAATCAAAGAGGTCAACAAGGAAATAGTGATTTCAGCCATCAACAGAATTATGGCGGATCTCAAGGAAGTCAACAGGGATTCGGAGGTCAAGGTGGTCATCAGGGTTACGGTGGTTCTGGAGGTCAACAAGGATTCGGAGGCCAGGGTGGTCATCAGGGTTATGGCGGTTCAGGCAGCCAGCAAGGATTTGGGGGCCAGAGTGGTCAGCATCGGTATGGCTGTTCAGGCAGCCAGCAAGGATTCGGTGGACAAGGTGGTCAGCATGGGTATGGTGGTTCAAGCAGTTAGCAAGGATTCGGCGGACAGGGTGGTCAGCATGGGTTCGGCGGTTCAGGCAGTCAGCAAGGATTCGGTGGACAGGGTGCTCAGCATGGGTTCGGGGGATCCGGTAG
>JACCZZ010000334.1 GCA_013695715.1 Chitinophagales bacterium
CATTTTCAATTCACCATCATAACTAAGTCCATACCCGCTTTTGATTTCTACAGCACCTGTTCCATGTTTTATTATTTGTTCTATCCTTTGTAAAGTCGCTTCAACAAGGAACTCCTCAGATGCTGCATTCAGCTTTTTTGCAGAATTTAAGATGCCACCTCCTTTACTTGCAATCTCCTCGTAGCTGAGGCCTTGAATTTTATAGATAAATTCCTGTTCTCTGGTATCTGCAAATACAAGATGTGTATGTGAATCGCAATAACAGGGCAACACCACTCTGTTATGTGCGTCGATGGTTTCTTTAATGGGTTCATACCAGGGGATTGTCTGAATATCTTCCATTTTACCAAATGCAGAGATGATTCCATTATGAACTAAAAGAAAAGCATTATTGATGAAGGGAAGACTTTTTAAATCACATCCCTTAACCCGATCAACAGTTGGCTCACGAATTCCTACCAGCGATTTTATGTTTTTTATAAGTACATTCATCACCAAAATTTCAGCGATGAATATACTTCTTTCCGGTTTTATTGCTCTGGTCATCCTCGATGCCGGCACGTGTAATAAAAAAACAGATTGTATAGATAAGAGCAAGATTGATACGACCCTCGCATGCACGCGCGAATATTTACCGGTGTGTGGGTGCGACAGCGTCACCTACTCTAATAAATGTGAGGCTGAAAAGCAGGGCGTTACTGCTTATACAGAAGGAGCCTGTAAGACTAAATAATGGCAGGAAACTATTTAGGTGACATCTTCAGAGTAACCACCTTTGGGGAATCTCACGGCACAGGTATAGGAGCAGTGGTAGACGGATGTCCGGCAGGATTGGAGATTTCTGTAGAAAAAATCCAAAAGGATCTGGACCGGCGGCGACCAGGTCAATCCCACATTACCACGCAGCGAAAAGAGAGTGATACCGTACAGATTTTATCAGGTGTATTCAATAATAGAACTCTGGGTACTCCTATAGCTTTGTTTATTCCGAATGAAGATCAGAGATCAAAAGATTATGACCACATTGAAGATGCCTTCAGGCCCTCACATGCTGATTATACATACCAAATTAAATATGGGATTCGTGATCATCGTGGGGGAGGCAGGTCATCTGCCCGGGCAACTGCGGCCCTGGTTGCGGCAGGGTCTATAGCCAAACAGCTTATTGCTGAGTTTTCGTTGCTTGTAGGTGCATTTGTAACTCAAGTTGGTAATCTGAAAATTGAGAAGCTGCTTCATCACACTGAAGCTGACTTAGCAAAACTTATTTCAGAGGCAGAAAACAATATCGTACGATGTCCGGATCAACACGTGGCTGCGCAAATGATCGACCTTATTGAGCAGGTAAGAAAGGAAGGAGACACAGTAGGTGGAGTAATAACGTGTGTAATCAAGAATTGTCCCGTTGGTTTAGGAGATCCTTTATTTGGCAAACTTCAATCTGATCTTGCTAAAGCAATGTTTTCGATAAATGCTGTTCATGGTTTTGAATATGGAAGCGGCTTCGATGGAGCATCAAAGCGTGGTTCCGAAAATAATGATGAATTTTATTCAGATAGAGATAAAATAATGACGCGTACTAATAATTCCGGAGGCATTCAGGGAGGCATTTCTAATGGAATGGATATTTATTTTCGTGTCGCTTTTAAACCAGTTGCCACCATCATAAAAGCACAGGAATCTGTAAACGAAAAGGGTGAATCAGTAGAATTAAAGGGGAGAGGGAGACATGACCCATGCGTGGTGCCTCGTGCAGTACCTATCGTTGAAGCTGGTGCTGCTGTAGTGCTTGCCGATCACCTATTGCGAAACAGAAGCTCTAAACTTTGATTGTACTATCGCGGAGTATTATTATCTTACAGCATGATAATATATCAGCGTCGGTTCAAATTGTGGAGGCGACAGAGATTGAGAACAGATGTTAACTTTTTATTTTTAATTATAAATTCATAAAAACTACAATTTAATATGAGCATTTTGAAAGAATTTAAGGCATTCATTATCCGGGGAAATGTGATAGATCTCGCCATTGCTCTCGTTATAGGAGTAGCATTCGGAAAAATTATTTCCTCCTTCGTAAACGACATTATCATGCCCCCTTTGAGCCTTCTTATAGGTGGTGTGAATTTAAAAGATCAGAAGACGGAGCTGCGTGCTGCGATTATAAATCCTGACGGCACTATATCAACTCCGGCAAACACCTTAAACTGGGGCATGTTCCTTCAGAATGTGTTTGAGTTTCTAATCATTGGATTAGCTCTTTTCCTTGTTATCAGGGCCATAAATTTTCTACAAAGAAAAAAATACGAAGGTCC
>JACCZZ010000350.1 GCA_013695715.1 Chitinophagales bacterium
TCCGGAGGAACGACAGTATGGTAGCATAATAATTAACAAATTCAACCCCATCGGGGTGAAAGTATTTTTTCTGCAGACAAATAAAAATCTTTCTCCCCCATATGGCTTTGTGGTTGTGTGTTCCTGATTCTACCATACTGCCGCTCCTACAAAGCTGAAATATTTTTTGATTTCTATACACTCATTATAAGTCATCTAATTATCGCCTCCAACTCACTAAGCATCATCGCCGTTGCCCCCCATACTTTGTGGCCGGCGATTTCATAATATGGAGCAGAAAGCACAAGGCCCGTTCCTGTAAGAAACTGGTCACGCTGTTTAATCTTCGGATTAAATAATAGACCAAATTCCATCTCTATCACAGACCTCACTTCATTTTTATTTAAATACAAAACCGGGCTTCTATTTAAAACCCCAATAAATGGCTGCACATGAAAACCACTGACGGGTATGATCAGCGGAGTTGTCTTGCCGATAATTTTAACATCTTCCTTTTTTATTCCGATCTCTTCTTCAGCTTCCCTTAAAGCAGTTGACTGCAGGTCTCTATCTGTTTCATCATCATAGCTACCTCCAGGGAAACTGATTTGCCCGCTGTGGATACCCTGCTTATCTGGACGCCGGATTAGCACTGTATGGGCAATGTCTTCACGAGGATATATGCAGATAAGAATTGCACTCTGCCGCGGATTGCTGATTGATGAATAGTATTCTTTATGGGTTAATCGTCCATCTGGCGCCATTCGCAGTTGTGCTTCTTCACCGGGGAGTGGAAGCTTGAGACGCTCATCCAATTTTTGAATGAAGGCTTGAAAATTCATTCGGGGAAAGTTAGTTAGATTACATATTCATGGAGAAAAAAAGAGGGCTTTTCTATTGGATGTTTTACTCTCGCTTAATGGTTCCCTTCGACCAACTCAGGACAGGCTTTAAAATCACCATGACAACGCGCGGAATAAACAATCAGAGGGAAGTCATGGTGAGTGTATCGAAGTATTAAGCGCGAGCTAACAAACGATTATCATTGGAATAATTGAATATAGCAAGGCGCTAAGAGATCGTGCGTTGTATAAGTTCTTTCGATGCCATTTCTTTAGCTTCATTCACTCGGGTAAAACCCGGCGCCTATTAAAATTAACAAAAAAGGTATTTTATTTTTTGTTTGAAATGCTGAAATCTTTAAAGGGAACATCCATATTAACCAAATACACCCTAACTGAACAAGGTTGTTTCTGCAAACTTTCTAACCACGGCTTTACATGATTTTTATTTAAGCGGCCGCTGAACATTGCCCAGGTTATAAATACTGTCCATTCTGGGTTGTCATGTCGCGGGGTGGAGTAGTTGAACTTGGCTAATTCAGTGTTGAGAGTTTGAAGTGAATCACTAGATGTTGCTCCGCTTAATGGTTCGACCAGCTCACCATGACTTCGCGCGGGGTCATACTGAGCTTGTCGAAGTATTGAGCGTGAGGAATAATTACACAACGAATCCAACACACCAAATGCGGCTGCATTGCAGCTTTCAGGCGGTGCATAACGCACAAAGTGACCCTCACTGTTGTAAATTCTAACATCCGGAATAGAAATCTTTGACATTGCGGCCATCCATGATGCAGAATCCATTGTTGTGATCAGACTGTCTGGGAAACCGTATTTTTTTGCGCCCCTTGAGATGGAGGCAAGGGTTTCATATTGTGGATCGTGAAAGTTGTAGATCACTTTCATTATTGGAGTGCAGCCAGAACAAAAAATTAGGAGGAGTAGGTATTTCATAAGAAGAAATTTTTATGGAAGATAAAAAAGGAAAGGGGCTTTCCTATAGAACATGCCCCTTCCTCTTCAGCTACAAATCCATTTAAAACCGGATAAGGTTATTACCAGATTTGGTGAATTTATAGAAGCAGGTTGAATAGTGATTGGCCACGTGCTTGTAATCCAGCGATCATCTTTAGATCTGAAATCACAATAGCTGTTCAATCCACACACCACCGCCCGAAAAGTTACCTTCTTTTTTCCATGCTATGATCTTCGCTATTGGAAATGCAAACTCCGAATCGCTCACTATTTTTGAGGGTTTGCCAAAACCTAAGTTATGATCGTGCTATGCAAAAAAAGAATTCTCTTCAAATAGTTACAAACCATTAAAAATCTTATTATACTTGTTTCACCAAAACCCCTTGCATATGAGAAAATTGCTACACAGTTTGAGCTTTACTCTATTTCTGGTGCCCTTGCTTATGAGTGTATCCTTTGCGCAGTCTGACGTTTCAGGTACAGTTCAGACCACATCGGGCGAACCGCTCATTGGGGTTACTG
>JACCZZ010000367.1 GCA_013695715.1 Chitinophagales bacterium
TAGAACTTTATAATCTTTCCCTTGACCCTGGTGAACGGACCAATGTAGCAGATGTAAACCCACAAAAAATAATGGAGATGACAGATTTATTAAATCAGTATCCTAAGTAACTATAACTTCCGACACGATTCGTGAAGCAGCAGAGTCTTTCAAATTTGCTTTTGAATGAGGCAGAGTATTCTCATGAATTTCAAGAATTCTAAACTTACTATTCAATTATTAATCTGGAAATATATTTTTCCTGATCGGTTGTTACTGATATAAAATACAATCCTGCAGGCTGATCGTCCAAATCAAAAGTAATAAGCTCGTTTCCATTTGCCGTGGAAGAATATTGTCGTAATTCCTGACCACAGAAGTTAAAGATTAAAATATCGGCTTTTGAATTTGCATTTATTGATCTGACGAAAATTGAAAATTTACCACTGGACGGGTTAGGATATACATTTATAATATCCTTTCCTGTTTCTTCGGCAGCAGAAACTCTGCCCTGACACGAACTGCACGATGTGCCCGAACAGATATGCAGGTTATCTACAACAGCCCGCAATGTTCTATAGTGTGAAGCATAGGTAATGACTCCCTGGTGAAGAAAACGAAAGGGACCAATCGTATTATCCATAGAGAAACAGATGGGTGATCCGGGAACATGCTGCGAAAATTGTAAATCAGAATAAATTGATAAACTTCCTTGCCCCGAGTTAATCCGCTCAAGCCTTATATAATACGTTGTATTAAGTGATGGAATAGGTATGCCTGCGGGATCAGTAGTTAAAACGGTACCTTTTTTATATCGCACTCTAAATAACCATGGACTGCTTGGGTCATCCGGATCCGTACAACAGGTGCCGGATGGAGGCGGTGATATGGCAGCTTCCAATTCCACCATTAATGCATCATTATTTGTAAAAGGATAACCGGATCCATTTGTAGAAATGGGATCATTACTGTTCTGAGTGAAAGCCATTATGTGATGACCTGGTGCATTACCTGAGATCGCGGTAAACTCGCATTCAGCGGTAAATGAATTAGAGATAGTTTCAAGCGCTGGAATATGAGTATAAATACGGTTGTAATCTCCACCCATTGGATCTCTAAAGTTGCAAGTGCCGCCAAGAATTGACATGGTGCCCCCCGTATTATCTATCTTTAACCAACCTTGAGGAGCATTATATTCCTGGTTATAAAAAGATCCATTACATAAACATTGGGCATGTGAGTTAAGACTATAAAAGTTTATTGTAAAGAATAATAGAAAGTAAAAAGCATGTAGAATCCTCATAAAGTATCGTTTTTATGTTTGTAGTTGTAAATATAAAAAAGATTTAAATAAGACTCACCGGCTTTATTCATCTATCAAGGTATTACTTCCGCAAGTTTAGCGAAGCCTTACTTGTAGTCTAAAAGAAGTAATCCAACTCCCCAGTTTTTCTCAGCATTGCACTTTAATCTTTTTCCTTAACCGGACAATCCATAAAGGATTCTTCAATCTTAGAATCTTCAAAGCGTAATTGATGTTGATCTTGTTTAATAATCCAAATTGGTAGTCTTTTGATTTGACACTAAGTATTAATAGATAGGGGCAGACATTGCAAAAAACAATATCTTTGATTATACAACTTCTTTTATCAACTCTAATCAGAAAACACATGAAATTCTCTCTCGCCCTTCTGCTAACTCTCTCTTTTTCTTTTTCATTCTCCCAAAGCTGGCAACAAACAAACGGCCCTTACGGAGGAGATGTCAGATGTTTAGCCATGAACTCAAGTGAGCAGATCTTTGCCGGAACACGCGGAGGTGGAGTTCTTCTTTCAATAGACAATGGAAACACCTGGAACGCCGTCAACAATGGCTTGACATCAACCGATGTCTGGGCATTGGCAGTGACTCAGGACGATCAAATCTTTGCAGGAACATTGGGCGGTGGTGTCTTCCGCTCAACAGATAATGGCACAAGCTGGACCCAGGTTAATAATGGTCTCACATATCCTTTTGTGATAAGCTTAGCGGTTAATTCAAGTGGAGACATCTTTGCAGGAACTTTCGAAGGAGGCGGTGTTTATCGTTCTACCGATGGTGGCGACAACTGGTCTCTTGTGATCAACGGACTCACCAATACATATATCTACGCCCTGGCAGTCAATTCATCTAACGAGCTCTTTGCCGGAACATGGGGTAGCGGGGTTTTCAAGTCAACAGACAACGGCGACACGTGGACTGCAATAAGTGGTGGCCCTACGGGTCTGTTCATCGTCTCTCTTGCAATTGATTCGAACGGCTACATTTTCACCGGAACAGATTTCGGCGAGGGCATTTACAGATCAACAGACGATGGAAACACCTGGACTATATTGCCATTGACAAGCACCAATAACGTCTATGCAATTGTGTTTGATTCCAGCGGAAATACCTTTGCAGGAACCTATGGCGATGGCATTTTCATTTCTCCAGACAACGG
>JACCZZ010000382.1 GCA_013695715.1 Chitinophagales bacterium
CCTTTACTGGTTGCGGCTCTGCATCGCTGAAAATGTATACAGGTGCTTCGATGGTTGCCATTACCAGCGGTTCAATAGCGAGCGGCCTGTATATCTCACCCTCTACCGGATCAACTGTTTTATTTACAAGCGGCCGTGTATAAACAAAATCTCTCGATGCAATCACCATATGAAAAGTAGCAACTACCTCCGGCTCTTTTTCAGGCTTGCCGGTCAGAGATTTGTTAGGAATTGTGTACTGACCCTTCGAGTGCAGATTTTGAAGCCAATATGGCTGAGAAATGGCCGTAGAATTTGGCAGTTTTTGCTTTCGCTGGAATGAAAACATCTCATTAGTGTCGAGCGCCTTGTTTATGGTTGTGTCGAATTGTTGAAGTGTTACAGATTTCAATTCTACAGGAATGTTGCTCCTGTTAATCGCCTGAATTTTCCATTCAATGCTGTCTCCTGCTGCCGCAGTAGTTTGCGTTGAATAAGCTTCGAACCACAATCCAGTGCAGAGAATAAGCAACTGCTCAACTTCTCTTTTTTTCTGAGTTTTCCAGTAGTTATCAGGCAACTTTTGAATCGCATCATACAGTTCAATAAGTTGTGGAACAGAAGCAGAAGGATCAGATGATTTAAATTCAGAACTCAGTTTATTTGTTAATTGCGTCACCTCATCTCCGCCTGGCATTCTGCTCCAGGAGGTATTAACACCATCCATAATATCGGTAACCGGAGCATCTCCGGCAATTGTTTTGAAATATTCTATTTGAGTACCCCTGTTTTTTCCGGAACCAAATCCTTGACTCTTGTGCATTGAACGGCTGTCGGCAGCAATTTCAGAATATCCCTTTCCCAGCAATGGATTATAAACCCCTACATCAATCTGGAATTGATCTGGAGCAGTTGTGTTGGTAGCCCCAAAGCTGAAGGTATTCCACAACAATCTTTTAGGCTGCCATGTTGTTACGTATTTTAATTGTTCTGGAAATCGCCGGGGATCTGCAGCTGCAGAAAAGGCTTCACTGGCAAGTATGGCCGAAGCGGTGTGCTGACCGTGGCCACCTTCCCCTGTAGTGGGGAAACGACAAATAATCACATCAGGTTTAAAGGAGCGTATCACATAAACTATATCTGAAAGTATAGAGTCTTTGTTCCAGAATGTAAAGGTCTCTTCAGGATTTTTAGTATAGCCAAAATCATTTGCTCTTGTAAAAAATTGCTCACCGCCATCTATTCTTCGGGCGGCAAGCAGTTCCTGGGTGCGAATCAATCCTAACAATTCTCCCTGTTCATTTCCAATTAGGTTCTGGCCACCGTCTCCACGTGTAATGGAGAGATATCCGGTTATATATAATTTTTCCTTAGCCATATAAGCGATCAGCCTGGTATTCTCATCATCGGGGTGAGCTGCCAGATAGAGGACGCTTCCCAGCACCCCAAGCTTATTTATCTGAAGCTGTATTTCTGAAGCATCTGCTGAGGGCGATGTTTGCGCTCTTAAGAAGATAGGAATAAGAAAAAAGAAGATACAGCTTAGTTTGTGAATGCTCATATCATGCGTTTAAAGCAAGCTAACATAAAATACTGCGGAAGGATCAGTGAATTACTCTGTTTTCTTTACTTCAAGTTTGCTTCGGGCGTTTTAATCTACCGCGAATATAACCTCTTACCTCCTATAACTTTGAAGAATTACCTTTGCAAAAAACTTCTTATGAAAAAATACTTTGGCGTGTTTCTATTAATTGCTTTTCTGTTTGGTTTCCAAACTCAATCTGATGGTCAGGGACTGAACATTCCTGCTCCGAGTCCTTTACAAAAAATCACACAAAACTTCGCTACCTCAAAGATTTCTATTGAATACAGCCGTCCTGGCGTAAAGGGACGATCCATATTTGGTGAGCTCGTACCTTATGATTCTGTTTGGAGAACTGGTGCTAATGAGCCTACCAAAATCACTTTCGGTGAAGAGGTGCAGGTTGAAGGCAAAAATGTTCCTGCAGGAATATATGCCTTATATATGATGCCGGGCAAAGAACAATGGACGATGATACTTTCGAAAGATACTGCTCTGTGGGGAGCATTTGGTTATAAGGCAGGAAACGATCTGATGCGGGTTCAGCTTAAGCCAACCACATTGCCGATGAGCATGGAGACTATGACTTTTCTTTTTTCAAACGTGAAGCCCACTGCCTGCGATGTTCAATTGTTGTGGGATAAAACAATGGTGAGCTTTCATGTAACTACGGAGATTGATGCAAAGATTATGACGCAGATTGATCAGGCAATGAAGGGTGAGAAGCCGCCTTACTGGCAAGCGGCCAACTATTATTTTGAAAATGGAAAGGACATCAACAAGGCATATGAATGGGTAAATAAAGCAATAGCAGCGCGGCCCGATGCATATTTTATGATGACAGCCAAAGCAAAGATGGAGCTTAAAATGGGCAAAACTGCTGAAGCCATCACAACTGCAAAACAGGCAATGGAGTTGGCAAGAAAAGAAAACGATAATAATTATATTGCTCAGAACGAAAAGATTATTGCAGAAGCAAGCGCTAAAAAATAAGCAATCATTAGTGGAATAAAGGGCGGTTAAATCAACCGCCCTTTCATTTGTTGCTAGATAATTATCTTCAATCTTAGACCAACTGTGCAGCAAACCGATCTCCACCTCGTGAAGAAACAATACAAGAAAAGTTTTGTTAATATTCTTAAATATTAAAATGTCAATAAAACAACTTAGTGATATAAGCAAAGCAATGCGCAACCTCGATATCTGCATGCTTACCACAGTGACAAATAATGGGATGCTTATAAGCCGTCCGATGTCAAACAACCGCGATGTAGAATACGATGGCAATTCATACTTCTTTACTACGGATGATACAGACATGTTTAAGAATTTATTTGAAAACTCCGCTGTGAATCTTACATACATTGATGCTGAGCAACAGCTGTATATTTCAGTAACCGGGAAGGCTAAGCTTATACAAAATAAAACTAAGTTAGAAAGCCATTGGGTAGATGAGTTGAAGCAATGGTACCCTGAGGGAATTAATCAACGTGGTATAGCAATGATTCATGTGAAGGCCAGCCGCATTAAATACTGGGATAAAATGGAAGAAGGTGAGATAAAAAAGTCATTGTTATCTGGAAAGAATTAGTGTTTTATGCTGTTAAACTTTCCGAAGAGATTCCGGCAGGTAAATGGTGCGTCAGTTCAATTATTACTTACGCTCTCTTATAGAGATCTGTATATTTTTGTTTATACCTAGATTTCGATGATACTGTTGTTTGGCCGCTTTTAGTGATTGTACTG
>JACCZZ010000389.1 GCA_013695715.1 Chitinophagales bacterium
TGGCCATCTATACCGGAAAGAATCAGAGTTTCTGTAGAGCCCTGTTGAAGAAAAAAATCAATTGCATCATTGCTTCCATCTTCACCCAATCTCAGAAAATATCCATTAAGAGGCTTCTTCAAATCTGGTTGATCAGAGACAAGATATACTTTCAGGTAATTACTAGCCGAAGGAGAAAAATCCAGCTTCACATAAAACTCCCATTCGGTGTTATCTATGCTGCTGTTTGTAGTATATATAACTGCCGTATCACTTACCGCAGGCGCATTTAAATGCAATTGAAGCGCAGCATTTACCTCAAATTTAGCAGAGTCGCCTTCCCAGGTAGGATTGGTTATGAAGTCTCCATCAGAGAAGTCATCCTGAACCTGTGCATGAAGCAGAAAAGGAAATAATGAAAAATATATGATGCAAAGGTATCTCATGCATGCAGTATATACAGCTATCGCGAAATGAATATAAGTGTTTCAAAAATACGATTTATTTATTGTCGGACTTACTGCCAGGGAGCAGATGAATGGAAATTAAACTATAAATTGATCACAGCAAGATTATTTGCCCCTGCTGTGAATACTGCTTCTCAGTTCAGAGAACTGAGAGATTAGATTTTCAATTTTTTTTAGGTGTTATTCTTTGTTTTGTAATACCGCTTCTATCTCATTCATTACAGCATCCGTCAGCAGCGGAAGGGCATCCAATGCTGTTAGATTTTCTTTCAACTGCTCTACTTTCGATGCACCTAAAATCACTGTACTTACATTCGGATTTTTAAGGCACCAGGCAAGTGATAATTTGGTTATAGTGATTCCGAGGTCATCAGCAATGCGTTTTATTTTTCCTACTTTTTCAAGTGCCATCGGGTCATTAAGCTTTTGTTCCTTGAGCCATTCCATACCCTCCATATTCAACCGGGTATCATCCGGATGAGAATAAAGATATTTGCCGGTTAGCAACCCTGAGGCCAGGGGAGACCATATCGTAGTCCCCATGCCATACTTAGAATACAGCTCCTTATATTCTGATTCAAATCTTTGCCGGTGCAGCATGTTATACTGCGGTTGCTCCATGGTTGGTGCTACCAGGTGATGTTTTTCTGCAACATTATGCGCTTCGATGATCTGATCAGCACTCCATTCCGAAGTTCCCCAATAGAGTACCTTTCCCTGTTGAATGAGGTGATGCATCGCCCAAACGGTTTCTTCAACAGGGGTTTCAGGATCGGGACGGTGGCAGAAGAAAAGGTCGAGATACTTTACATTCAATCTTTTCATTGCCTGTTCACAGGCTTCCGTTATATGTTTGCGATGAAGTCCTTTCTGTGTTGGTAGTTTTCCAACACCAAAAAATACTTTACTCGATACGCAATAAGAATCCCTGTCCCACTCCATCTTCTTCAGAATCTTTCCCATCACCTTTTCAGATTTGCCACGTGCATAGATCTCAGCATTGTCAAAAAAGTTTACACCGTTATCATAAGCGACGGTCATCATCTTTTCAGCAACATCATCTTCAATCTGTTTACCAAACGTAAGCCATGAGCCAAGAGAAAATACACTTAATGGCAAGCCTGATTTCCCCAATCTCTTATATTCCATAAGTTATTATTTTTTTGAAGGCGATAAAAATATTCAATTCAATTTATTCCGGAAGAAATCGTTACCCTAATTTAACCTGCTAAGCAATATCACAAACCTCTTTTTATATTTTTGTTTTAATGGATTTAAAGAGTAACATGAAAAAATTTCCTATTGGAAGCCTTTCTTTATTAATATTCTTACTGTTCACCGCCTGCGACCACCGGCATGTTGTAAGTGTAACGCGTGAAGGAGAGTTGGAAGACTTAATTCGTAACGGCGACCTGAGCACTCATGCAAGATTAGAAGATTTTAAAGGTCAAAGGGATGTTTATGCTATAGGCACGGTAACAAACAATGAAGGCTTTATTACCCTGCTGGGTGGACGTTCATTTACCAGCTACGTAGATTCGAACAAAGTTGCCCGTATTGATTCTTCTTTCAATGCAGAAGCAACATTATTGCTTTATTCACGTGTTGAAAAATGGAAACCTTATGAAATTCCCGCCGAGGTAACTACCTATAAGCAATTAGAACAGTTTATCTCTAATCAGGCCAATAAATACAATGTGTCGCGCAGTAAAGCTTTTCCATTTATGATGGAGGGCACCGCCGCTGAGTTGCATTGGCATGTGTTAAACTGGCGGCCGAATATTAAAGAGATCACATATAAAAAAGTCCTCACGTTAGGCGTATCCGGGCAAATAGCAAATGAAAAGATTATTGCTATTGGTTTTTATTCCAAAGATCCAAAGGAAATATTTGTGCACCAGGAAACTGTGCTGCATATGCATTTTGTAAATGAAGATCATTCCCTCTCGGGACGTATTGAAGATATGAAGCTGGATGGCAGAATGGTACTTTACCTTCCAGCCAACCCCTGATGTTAAGATCTTTTTTCAACTTCAGGATTGCTTCCAAAAATTTAAAATCTTCATTTGGTAATATTAAAATGATTGATAAATATACTGAAGTCACTTTAGTATATTTTTAGCACCAAATC
>JACCZZ010000396.1 GCA_013695715.1 Chitinophagales bacterium
TACAAGCATAGAAAGTGAGCCTATGATATTAAATGCAGCAACTATCAGAATGAATGTGAGAATGGCGTAAACAGCCCACTTTTCAGTTTTCATAACCTTATACAAGACAGCATTCTGCTGAAGACGATTTTTAACATCGAAGTCTGACCCAAGTAAATGTTCAATTTGCCGCTGAACATGAAAATCATCTGCGCCCGGCTTAAGAGCAAGCTCCAGAGAGGTAACTTCAGATTTATAATCAGTGAGCAACCGGGCGAAACTTAGCGGCACAAAAACATACTTGCTGTCAAACTCAGATTGAATGGCAAAGCTGCCGGTCGGTCTTATAGGGGCTCTGTTAAAAGCATCCTCTGGATTTACTGAGATGACTTTTTCTTTACGGGGAACATATACGCTTAGCAACCCAAAGGGATTTTCGTAATTGATCCCAAGTGCCTGTTCAACACCCAACCCAACTATGGCAAAATCTTCACTATTACCCTTTAACTTAAAATCTCCATAATATATTGCTGAATCAATTCCTGTAATGTTGCCATAAGCGGAATCTACCCCTTTAATGGTAGCAATGTATTGCTTGTCTTCATAAATTAGTAATGCGTTCTCTTCAACTACCTCAGAGACTGCGCGAATTCCTGGGAGATTTTTTAATGCTGATAATTGTGAAGGAGACGGAGTAAAGGATTTACCTGCCTTAGCAGTAACTGTGAAATCGGGATTGAAGGAATTATAAAGTGAAATTACCAAACCTTCAAAGCCGTTAAATACTGACAACACAACAATCAACCCAAGAGAGCCGACAAGCATTCCCAATATAGATACCCACGAAATGATGTTAATGGCGTTGCTCGATTTTTTAGAAATCAGGTAGCGGAAAGCGAATTTGAAAGCAAGGTTCATTAGCTCCTCACTCTTTTTTCATATTTTTGAAAATCTCCTCCATTCTGAAAACTTCTTCAAGAGAATCATCAACAAAGAAATGGAGCTCCGGGACCCTTCTAACCTGGTTCCGAACTTTATTACCGAGCTTTCGCCGAAGTTCATTTTCGGATTTTTGTAAAGAATCAATAATTTCTGTTGAATTTTTTATCTGGAAGAAGCTCAAGTAGATTTTAGCAACCAATAAGTCGGGTGATACCACAACATGGGAGATCGTCATCATTCCCCCATGAACCATCGAAAGGCTGTCGCGCTGAAAGATTTCACTCAGCACCTCTTTGATGAGCTGCGCAATTTTTTTTTGCTTTATGGTTTCCATAACAATAACCCCTCCTCTGAAAGTCTTTACTTACGTGAATATTTGTTATCTTAGTTCTGAACGAATTTATAAGATAAATGTACAACTGTCTTAATTTTTTTAATGAACTGATAATGCGTTCTTTTGATAAGAAGTAATATCCAGGGTTAAATCATCATTATAGTAAACTATGAAATATGCTTCAACTCCGGGATATTTGAAGGCACCGTGAAAACATACTTCAGACTTCTATCTTTTTCTAAGCCTTATTCCAGCTATATTCCGGAATACATCATTATTGCTCTGTTGAGTGTGATTTTTGGAGCGCTGAATTTTTCATTGATCATCCCTTTGCTGAATGTGCTGTTTGGTACTTATCAGGATATTCATGCAGTATCAAAACCTGAGTTCTCCTTTTCAACATCTTACTACATCAATCTCTTCAATTACCATTTCCAAAACATTCTTAATTCTTGGGGCAAGGTGGGTGCATTGCGTTACGTTTGCATCGTAATTCTCTGCTGTGTAACGCTGGCAAACTTGTTTCGTTACTGGTCTCAGCGGATACTTGCACGCATGCGAACCAACCTTATCCGAAATATTCGGGCTCAGGTGTATGAAAAGTTTCTTACCATTCATTCAGGTTATTTTCAGCAACAAAAGAAAGGCGACCTTCTTTCAGTGATTTCCAATGATGTGCAGGAAATTGAAAACTCTGTAGTCACATCCATACAGGTAATCTTTCGCGATCCTGTAACCATAATCGCTTATTTTATATTATTATTTATTATTTCTTCACAGCTTACAGTTTTTACTCTTGTGTTGCTGCCGGTATCAGGCTTCATCATAAGCACCATTTCACGAAGGCTTAAAAAAAAATCTATAGCGAGTCAAAGTTTATTAGGTACCATCCTTTCTATGGCTGAAGAAACAATCGGTGGCACAAAGGTTATTCGTGGATTCAATGCTGAGCCGCTACTGAGAAAAAAATTCATCGCAGAAAATAACCGCTTCAGGCAAATTGCAAAGTCTATTCAAAATATGAGGGAGCTTTCTGCTCCACTTAGTGAAACACTGGGTGTTGCAGTTGTTGCGGGCATCATGATATATGGCGGCACGCTGGTACTTACACAACAGTCGGGGCTAACCGCGAGTGAGTTTATAGCCTACATAGCGCTCTATTCACAAATTCTTCCGCCCGCGAAAAATATTTCATCAGCGGTAACAAACATTCAACGAGGCCTCGCAGCTGGTGAGCGGGTGCTGCAGGTTCTTGATGAGCCTTTAAATATTCCTGAAAAGAAAGATGCGATAGGCATCTCAGTTTTCAACCAGGGAATCGAATATAAAAATGTTTCCTTCGGTTATGAGGAAAAACGGTTTGCACTTAACAACATCAATATTAAAATTGCTAAGGGGAAAGTAATCGCCCTTGTTGGAGCTTCTGGTTCAGGCAAAACCACATTTGTTGATTTGCTGCCTCGCTTCTATGACCCTACTGAAGGGGAAGTATTGCTCGATGGTATTGACATCAGAAATTATAGGGTGAAAGATCTCAGGCAATTGATGGGCATTGTAACACAGGAGCCTGTCTTATTTAATGATACAGTCTTCAACAACATTGCTTTTGGAATTAAAGATGCCACCGAGGAGGGCGTTACAGAAGCTGCAAAAGTTGCGAATGCTCATGATTTTATTCTTCGTATGAATAATGGATATCAATCTATTATTGGAGATCGTGGAAACATGCTGAGTGGGGGAGAAAAGCAGCGTTTGACAATTGCCCGCGCCGTTCTGAAAAACCCGCCTGTATTGATTCTGGATGAAGCTACCTCTTCACTCGATACTGAATCTGAGAGGCTCGTGCAGGATGCCTTATATAATCTGATGAAAAACAGGACGAGCATAGTGATTGCACATCGCCTTTCTACCATTCAAAGGGCTGATGAGATTTTAGTTTTGCAGAGAGGGAAAATTGAAGAGCGGGGAACGCATGCAGAATTGTTGAAGGCCGATGGAGTCTATAAGCGACTTGTAAATATGCAGATGCTATAAAATTAGTTCTTGAAGACAATCAGATACTAAAATTTAATTCACAGGGTTTTCCCAAAAATAAAAGTTGAGCTTCGTATCCAGAGTAAAACCTGCGGATGGATACAGCCTGTTGCCTATGTGATTGCTGATTTCAGTCTCTAATCGCAATCCTGCAGCATTCGTTTTCATCGCAAGTGCTTTACACCTTTCAATAAGTAATTTCGAAATGCCTTTTCCTCGATAAGAGGGAGTAACAAATAAGTCATTCAGCAACCACATTCTCCTCATTCTTGTAGAAGAGAATAGCGGGTACAACTGTGTAAATCCAAGAGCGCGATTTTGTTCATCTATCGCGATAAAAAGGACTGAATCATTATTCTTCATTCGCTCATTAAGGAAACTTCTCGCGCCCTCCAGATCCGTCGCTTTCCGATAAAAGATGCGATAATCATTAAACAATAATGCGAGCTCATCCAAATGGGTAATGGTTCCTTCTACTATTTGCATATCAATTACTTTTCATTATAAATCGCTCAGGCTTCTCCAAAGATAAAGCGTACCATATGCTTCCCATCCCTCATATTTCTTAAATATATTTTCTATCATTTGCAACGCAGGCTTCTCGATTAAATTTAAATTTCTTCGAATAGCCTGTTCCAATCCGGCATCTTCTAAAGGAAAGGCATTCGGGTGATGGAATGTTTTCATCAGAACATAATTAGCAGTCCAGTTGCCAATGCCTTTCAACTTTAACAACGTCTCTTTTGCATCTTCAAAAGAAAGTCCGGCAATTTGATGCTGTGATAAATTCCCTGATTCAAATGCTCTTGCTACATCTATAATATAATTTGCTTTTTGCTTAGAGAATTGAAGAGACAATAGTGAATTAATTTCCAGTGCAGCAATTTTCTTGATCTTCGGAAACAGATAATATGTTTTTCCATTCCATAATAATCTTTCTCCAAACTGCATGATGAACCGCTGCTTAAGCATATAAGCAAAATTCAAATTTATCTGCTGTCCGATAATAGCCCAGCACAATGATTCAAAGAGATCTACTATGCCTACAATCCTGTAACCAAAGTATTTCTTTACAAGAGGCTTTAGTAATTCATCTTTCAATGCCATTTCATAAAAAGGCTTTATATCTGTTTCCAGATCGAACC
>JACCZZ010000397.1 GCA_013695715.1 Chitinophagales bacterium
CGTGATGATGACCCGGTCTTGTTTTTCGAGTCGGAGGTAATGTACGGTGATGTTGGGGAAGTGCCGGAAGAGGAATATTTAATTCCTATCGGGAAAGCAAATATCAGCAGACCAGGCAACGATGTTACCATTGTTTCATATAATAAGATGATGAAAGTTGCACTATCAGCAGCAGATCAGCTTCAAAAGGAGGGAATTTCAGCCGAAGTGATTGACCTACGCACCATTCGTCCCCTGGATTTTGAGACCATTGTTGATTCCGTAAAGAAGACGAACAGATTGGTTGTACTCGAAGAAGCATGGCCTTATGGCTCTGTAACATCAGAGGTAGCTTTCCAGGTACAAAAACATGGGTTTGATTATTTAGATGCTCCTGTAAAAAGGATTACTACACTTGATACCTCAATCGCATATGCACCAACATTGGTAGAGGCCTTTCTTCCAAACCCTGAAAAAGTAATAAGAGCTGTTAAGGAAGCTTTGTATTTGGTTTGAGCTCAGATAAAATATAGAAAAATAAGAACGATCCACAAAACAGGCGAAGAACTTCCCACCATTGGTCTTGGAACCTGGCAATCATTTGATGTTGGATCTAATGAAGTAAAACGTGCGTCCCTAAAACAAGTATTAAATGCCTTAGCAAATGCCGGAGGCGGTGTGATTGACTCGTCTCCAATGTATGGTTCATCGGAATCGGTTGTTGGTGACCTTGTGAAAGATTTAAATTCCCGTAATTCTCTTTTTCTTGCAACTAAAGTCTGGACAACCGGACGGCAGGAGGGCATAGATCAAATGAACAGATCTTTTACCAGAATGTAGACAGAGAAGATGGATTTAATGCAGGTGCACAACCTACTTGACATTGAAACCCATTTAAAAACCTTATCAGAATGGAAAGAACAAGAACGCATTCGCTACATCGGAATTACCCACTATACCGTAAGTGCTTATCCCTTGCTGATCAAGTGGATTAAAAAGTCGAAGCCTGATTTTGTGCAGTTCAATTATAATATTCAGACTCGTGAAGCGGAAAATTACCTGTTGCCATTGGCACAAGATCACCAGGTAGCTGTTATCGTCAACCGTCCCTTTGAGGAGGGTGCATTATTGAGGAGGGTAAAAGGAAAGCCATTGCCCCCGTGGGCAAATGAGTATCAGATAAATAGCTGGGGAGAGTATTTTCTTAAATATATTCTTTCACATAATGCTGTTACATGCATCATTCCTGCCACATCAAAAGTGGAACACCTTCAGGATAATTTAAAAGCAGCATTAGGTCAATTGCCTGATGAGTCTATGAGAAAGAAAATGGTCGAATATTTCAATACTTTATGAGTCAATTATTCAGAGCCGTACAGTTTATTTTCCCTTATATATTTACTCACTACTTCCGGCACCAGGTAACGTACTGATTTTTTCTTTGCAATCAAGCTTCTAATTTCCGTGGAAGAAATCTTTATAAAAGGAGCATCGAAGAATGTAATGCCGGTATACTTTTTCCAGGTAGTCTCCTCTGTTTCACCCCGACGATAAATGAACAGTTGATAGTTGTTCAGAATAGTTTCATAATTCCGCCAGAGGTGAATATTTATCAGGTTATCAGAACCCATGATTACTGCAAACTGTTTCTGTGGAAATCTTCGGTTTAATTCTGTCAATGTGTTAACTGTGTAAGATGGCAGAGGTAATTGAAATTCTATATCGCTTGCTTTGAAATACTTATTGTCTTCAATAGCCATTTGTACCATTTTCAACCTGAGCTGCTGTTCTGCCAGTTCGCTTTTTTCCTTAAGAGGATTATGAGGAGAAACGATGAACCAAACTTCTTCCATATTCGCTTGCTGCCGCATATAATCAGCAACTATCAGATGACCAGTATGTATGGGATTAAAAGAACCGAAAAAAAGTCCAGTCATAATTGAAGACAACACTTCAGTTAATTAGATGCAGCAAATGAAATTGCATCTGAGTTGAGGTCTTAACAAATGTAGAAGGTATATTTTAATTTGAACAACAGCTATATCGGCTTAAAACGCTCGAAACCCTGTTTGCAATCGAAGCAATAATGCATTGACCTGCAAAGAGTGGAGCCGAAAATAGAATTCATCGTTGTATTAC
>JACCZZ010000202.1 GCA_013695715.1 Chitinophagales bacterium
CTATGAGATTGCTTCATCCGATAAAAACATCGGATTCGCAATGACGCTTCTGTGAGGCTTTTCTTAAATCTCATTTACTTCAACCTTCTATATAAAGTTTTCTTTGCCGCTGTTGGTCTCCTGACCAACAGCGAAGCGTGATTCTATCGGTAAAATAAATTAAATGGGGTTTATTTCACATCGCCAGGAAGCATAATTAACTCGAGCTACGGCTGTTGGTCGGGGGACACAACAGCGGCTTTCGCAATGAACTGTGTTAAAAAAGCAAATTTAAGTTGACTCTATTCCTTTGCCCATTCGTTGAGCAAACTTTCGGATCTTATTTTTTTTCTTTGGATAATAATTCATCATAATTTTCTCACTTATTTAAAGCGGGACTTATTTTTTCCTGCACACTCAAAGCCAGCCCTTCCGCTTAAAGATCCAAAGAGTGAGTAATGACGATAGGATGATTAAGGCGAGCGCAAAGGGATATCCAAGCTTCCAATTTAATTCAGGCATGCCTGGAAAATTCATTCCATAAATGCTGGCAACTAACGTAGGTGGCAGAAACACTACAGATGCAACAGTAAAGATCTTAATGATCTTATTCTGTTCTATATTAATTAATCCAAGAAAAGTATCCTGCAGATATTCAAGCCTGTCGAAGCTGAATGAGGTGTGATCCATCAAAGAATTCACATCCTTTATCATCATACGAAGCCTGTCGTAGCAATCTTTAGGAAAATGATCGCTTCTTAACATGGCGGAGATCATCCGTTGCTTGTCAATCATGTTCTGGCGAAGCATCATCGTCATCTCCTGCAATTGAGTAATTTGAATCAGGAAACCACGCTCTGCTTTTTGTCCTGTTCCAAGGGTTTTCCCCATCCGCGAGATGTCACGAGCAATATTCTCCAGTAAATCAGCATCAAAATCTATCCGATTTTCGAAAATAGATAACATTACATGATAACCTGAAGGAAAGGACTTCGGTGCAGTTAAAATTTTTCGTGATATCTCTGTGAACGATTTAAACTCATTGGTGCGGTGGGTGATGAGGTAATTATTTTTTAATATGAATGTAGCAGGGTCACTTATGTATGTTTCACCCTGTGGCATTAAAAAATTTGAATTGGCAACGATTATTTTGTTCGTTTCGAGATATCGCGAGCTGCTTTCAATTTCTTCCTGCTGCTGCTTCTCATAAAGGTTAATTCCAAACTTGTTGCTGATGTATCTCTTCTCCAGGTCATCAAGGCGATTCAAATCAACCCAGACCACACTTAGTGGATCAATTTGTGGCAACGTACGCAGATCAGATTCATGCGCGATCTTGTCGTGCTGCCGAAAATATATATTGATCATTCTTCTTAATTATTTACCAAAGTAAATTACTACTTAATTAAAATTTTAATGAAGTGAAATGATGAAGCTCACCTGTTAATTGGGATTTGAAAATGTTTTCTTTTACTGATTATAATAATGATCTTCACCTCCATATTCATCATTTCTTCTTATGCTAATATTGAGAATCTATAAATGCTTTCAACATGCAAATTAAATTCTGCGGAGCCGATAGGGTTGTAACCGGAAGCTCACATCTTATCATTCTTGATGATGGCTATAAGATTCTTCTTGACTGCGGAATGTTCCAGGGTGGAGAAAATTATGTAGACACTTTCAATCAAAGTTTTCAGTTTGATCCGAAAGAAATTGATGTACTCATTCTTTCTCATGCACATATTGATCACAGCGGGCGAATACCAAAGCTGGTGCATGAAGGATTTAAAGGAAGAATCATCTGTACTTCTGCAACAAAAGATCTATGTAAAATCATGCTGCTCGACAGCGCTCATATACAGGAAAGTGATGCGAAATATGTAAATAAGAAACGTTTAAAAAGAGGACAACCTCCCGTAAGCCCCCTCTACACACAAAATGATGTAGAACCCGCCCTTCGCTTGTTTGAAGCTGTTGACTATGAAACAGAATTCCTGATAAGAGAAGGAGTGACAGGATACTTCCGTGATAATGGTCACATCGTTGGTAGCGGCAGTATCCAGCTAAATGTTCAATCAACCGAAGGAACACGAAAGATTGGATTTACTGGTGATGTCGGCAGGCCTAATCGTCCGATATTAAAAGATCCCATTCGAATGGAAGATGTTGACTTTCTTATAAGCGAAGCAACCTATGGTGGTCGCTATCATGAGAGTTATCCTGATGACAAGGAATATTTTCTGAAGATAATCCTGGATTGTTGCATCGCAAGAAAAGGAAGAGTGATTATACCCGCATTCAGCATTGGCAGAACTCAGGAAATTGTCTTTATGCTCGATCAACTTAACAAAGACGGTAAACTTCCTCACATTCCTGTTTATGTCGATAGTCCGCTTTCAACAAATGCGACAGAGGTTTACAGAAATCATATAGAGTGCTTTGACGATTATATCAGCAAGTATCTTCTTACCGATAACAATCCTTTCGGCTTTAACGACCTTACTTACATTACAGATGTGGAAGAATCGAAAGCATTAAATATGAAGCCAGAGCCTTGCATCATTATTTCTGCTTCAGGCATGGCAGAGGCCGGGCGCATCGTGCATCATATTAAAAATAATATGGAGGATGCACGCAATACAATTCTTATAGTAGGATATTGTGCTGAGGGGTCGTTAGGATCAAAAATCAGAAACGGAATTTCTCCAATAAAACTATATGGAGAGGAAAAGCAATTGAGAGCAAAAGTTGAGATCATGGATTCATTCAGCGCCCATGGCGATCATGATGAGCTGCTTAATTTTTTAGATAACCTGAACAGGCAAAAACTAAAAAAGCTATTTCTTGTACACGGAGTTTTCGAGGCACAACTTGCTCTTAAGAAGGGATTGGAAAAAAATGGATTTCAATTCATCTCTATGCCTGAGATGGGAGAGATAAAGGAGCTCACTTTCCAGTAATATTAAACTCTCCTTCGAATCTCATTGTAACTCCAGGCAAA
>JACCZZ010000029.1 GCA_013695715.1 Chitinophagales bacterium
GCTCCGGATAAGAAAGAAAAGGAATTCTCTGCCTCGAGATCTGTTTCTTCGATCTTACTGAGCATTGCCGATTTTATAATTACTTGTTTCATGCCCTCCGTGAGTGAAGTTTCTTTTGGAGTATAAAGGGCAAGCTTATCCTTTTGCTTCAGACCATTTCTATTACGAATGTCGCGAATGGCGGATATGATTTCTTTGATTTTTTTTCCCTCTTTTAAAATGTTATCACCATAAGTCTTCGCATTTGGAAATTTGGAGATCATGATAAAATCATTTTGATCTCTTTCATACAACTTCTGGTATACTTCTTCAGTGATAAAGGGCATAAAGGGATGCAATAACTGCATCAGCCTTTCAAAAAATTCACAAGTCTTAGTATATATAGAAGAACTAATAGGGTGACCAAATTCCGGTTTGATCATTTCCAAATACCATGAACAGAAATCATCCCAAATGAGCGAATACAGAACTTTCAGCGCAGCAGAAATTTCGAATTGCTGAAAGAGCCGCTCAATCTCATAAGTACCGGAATTTAAAGCATTTTCAAACCATTCAATTGCAAACTGCAACCCTGCTTCTGAACTTCTATCAACATTTATATTTTCAGCCATCTCCCACCCTTTTATTAAACGCAATACATTCCAAATTTTATTATTGAAATTCCTCCCCTGTTCAATCAGTTTCTCATCAAATAAAATATCATTGCCGGCAGGAGAAGAAATGAGTATGCCGAACCGAACGGCATCAGCGCCATACTTCTCTATCATCTCCAGCAGGTCAGGTGAATTACCCAGCGATTTCGACATTTTCCTCCCCATCTTATCGCGAACAATACCTGTGAAGTAAACCTGCTGAAAGGGTTTTGAATTCATGTATTCGTAGCCACTCATAATCATTCGAGCGACCCAGAAAAAAATAATCTCCGGTGCGGTAACCAAGGTGTTTGTGGGATAATAATATTTCACCTCTTCATTGCCGGGAGCGCTTAAACCTTTAAAAACTTCGAAAGGCCAAAGCCAGGAGCTAAACCAAGTGTCGAGCACGTCATCATCCTGCTTTAAGTCGTTAAGAGTTAGCTGTGCGTCATCTTTATATAATATTAGAAGTGCCTGTTCAATGTCCTCTGCTACTGCAAATCTTCCATCGGGAGCATACCACACCGGAATACGATGGCCCCACCAAAGCTGCCGTGATATACACCAGTCTTTGATGTTCTCCATCCAATGACGGTATGTATTTTTATATTTTGGTGGATAGAATTTTATCTCCTCTTCCATCACTGCCTTTAATGCAGGCTTTGCCATCTCAGTCATGCGGCACCACCATTGCATTGACAAGCGTGGTTCAATAACTGCATCTGTTCGTTCGGAAAATCCTATCTGATTTACATAATCTTCAACCTTAACTAAGTGACCATGTGTTTCAAGATCCTTTAAGATTTTCTTCCGCACCACAAAACGATCTTCGCCTATATAAAGCTGCGCCGCATTACTCAGGGTGCCATCTTCATTTAAAGTATCAATTATTTTCAGATTGTGCTTTATGCCAAGATTATAATCGTTCAAATCGTGAGCAGGTGTTACTTTTAAAGCACCTGTTCCGAAATCCATCGTTACATATTCGTCCTGAATTATTGGAATGCGGCGGTTGATTAAAGGAACGAAAGCAAAAGCTCCTTTTAGATGCTGATATCTTTTATCATTTGGATTGACTGCAATTGCAGTATCACCCAGGATAGTTTCAGGACGTACGGTTGCAATGGTGATGTAAAGGTTGTTCTGATTTGATTCTGAATCAGTTTCATCACTTCTTCCTGTTGTAGTTTTTGAAAGCGTGTCAATCTTATAACGGATGAAACAGAGCTTCGATTTCACTTCCTTATAAATCACCTCCTCATCACTCAAAGCTGTTTTTGCAGAAGGATCCCAATGGATCATCTTAACACCACGATAGATATTTCCTTTATTGTATAAATTAATAAAAACACGGATCACCGATTTATAATAATCGGGGTCCATTGTGAAAGTAGTTCGGTTCCAGTCGCAGCTACAACCAAGTTTTTTAATTTGACTTAAGATGATGTCGCCGTATTTATCACGCCACTCCCAGGCGTATTTAAGAAATTCTTCGCGGGATAGATCTGATTTACTCATTCCTTTTTCACGGAGCATGGCAACTACTTTTGCTTCCGTAGATATGGATGCATGATCAGTGCCCGGTACCCAGCATGCATTTTTTCCCTGCATGCGGGCACGGCGTATTAAGATGTCTTGAACGGTGTTGTTCAGCGCATGACCCATGTGAAGCACGCCAGTTACATTGGGAGGTGGCATTGTAATAGTGTAAGGCTGCCGCTCATCAGGCTTCGAATCAAACAATCCTTTTTCCATCCACCGCTGATACCAGCGATCGTCTAAACCAGTTGGGTTAAATTGTTTAGCCAGCTCCATGAGTTATTATTGGATTGCAAAAATAACGGATGGAAGAAGATTATAAGGGGATCAATAATAGTAATGTTAATCCTTTTTAATGGAAATAAGACAAGCGTACAGTAATAGTTGTTACCTATAAAGTAAAAAAAACAGATAATGATAGCGCTCAATTCAGGTAAAGAGTTGGCTAATCCCGTGTATGACATTCATATACATTACGATTGTCAGTAAAGCATAGGATGTCTTTCAAACACTATGGTTTGATCGAATAGATATCGGAAGGTTGCCAGCTTGCGGCTCTCATTGCAACCTAAATTTCGTGAGATGGCAAGCATCTTTGGATTAAAATCACCCTGCCATTGCAGTTCCAATTCTTTGTATCTCTTTTTAGACTGAAGGATTTTTGTAGCCTCAACGATCATATAATGATCTATTCCGGAGCCTTGCCATTCCGGTATTATTCCATATACGATACCAACAAACCTGGAACATTCCCCTGTATACTTGTACCAAAGCAGTTTCAATTTCTCCCATGCTCCAAACTTTCCATTAAAATGCCTGAATATCTGATTCAGGTCAGGAATACTCAGCCATACGGCAACAGGCTCGTCTTTAAAATAGGTAAACCACATAAGATCAGGATCAATAATAGGTTTCATTTTTTTAAATAATCCGATTGCCTTTTCTGCGGAAATCTGCTTGTTGCCCTCATGCTGTGCCCAGGCTTTGTTATAGACTTGTGCAAAGTCCGTTGCATATTTTTCTAAGTTACGCCGATCAACCCGCTCAGCACGTACGTCTATATCGTTTTGATATTTTTGGTGGGCGGTATAAAATTTCTCGGGCAGAGTTGCATCCAATCTTAAATGCCAACAGAACTGATTGTAGAAGAGGTTAAAACCATACTGCTCAAATAATGTTTGATAGTA
>JACCZZ010000037.1 GCA_013695715.1 Chitinophagales bacterium
GTCAGGATAATCTTGATGCAATGAATGAGGCTGCGGTGGCTCTTTATGAAATGGGACATATTCCGATCATAGGTGTAAATGCAGCTTTGCCGGTTCTTGAAAAATCGGAGGTGGATGATGAATATAAATTGATAATCGATATATCCATGGCCATTGCAGAGAATTGCGATGCGATCTTAGTTTTAGGTGAATCACCTGGAGCAAACCGTGAAAGGGATAGAATGCTTGAGCAGAAAAAACCTGTGTATCGCTCCCTCGAGGAAATACCTCAAGCCTGATTACTCTCCAGTGCTCCTTATAGTGGTCTGCTAAGTGAAAGCAGATTATGCTGAGACAAATTGATGAAAGATGGTTTAGTTTAATTTACTTCAACATGAATGACAACATTTTAAACCATGTTCCATTATCATGAAAATCATTTGTGTTGCCCGAAATTATGCTGAACATGCAAAGGAATTGAAAAACGAAATTCCTGATAAGCCAGTAATATTTATAAAACCAGACACAGCATTAAAGAGGAAAACAATGCCATTTTTCCTGCCTGATTTCTCAAAAGATGTGCATTACGAAACGGAAATTGTGCTGCGCATTTCAAAGAATGGAAAAAATATTGACGAGAAATTTGCATATAAATATTTTGACGCAATAACTGTAGGTATTGATTTTACAGCTCGAGATCTTCAATCGGAATTGAAAGAGAAAGGATGGCCCTGGGAAATATCAAAGGGTTTCGATGGCTCTGCATGCGTTGGCGAATTTACCATGAAGGAGCAATTTCTTGAAAAAGAATCAGCTGCAGGTGAAATGCGAGCGCTGAATTTTTGCATGTATAAAAATAAAGTGCTGGCACAAAAAGGAAATACCGATGATATGATATTTTCTTATAATAAAATTATCGGTTATACATCCCAGTTTTTTTCTTTACTTAAAGGTGACCTCATCTTCACAGGTACCCCTGTTGGAGTTGGAGCAATTACCTTTAATGACCATATTGAATGTTTTCTTGAAGACGAAAGCGTTTTGGAATTTGATGTGAAATAAATTTGCTTATTCTTTTTTTCTTATAAGCTTTCCGGCGCCGAGCAATTCCTTATCATCATATATTTTGTAAAAATAGATTCCATCTTCTCTTAAATCCGGAGTAATTATAAATGAGCCAACATGGAACCCACCAGCGGTATATAATTGCTCCCCAAGCAGGTTAAAGATGGTGACTGAATAATTGGAATTAACCGCTGGGCCATCAATGATGAACTGTATTTTTTCATCAAAGGGATTTGGAAAAACTACAACTTGGTAACCAGTCTTCGTCAACAATGGTGGCACTGAAGAAATGAAGATGCTATCCTTATTAGCTATTGTAACAAATCCAAACTGTGTATTTATTGGAAGATTATAATCAAATAGAATACTTGCAGAATAATCAATTATGGTACCCGAGGAGTTTTCTTCCTTCTGCCGTATTTTATATTTCACGAAGCCATGACTTGCAGGTTCATTGATACTGCTCTGTGGCAGATGAATGTTATTAAAGGCAAATGATGCAACTCCGGAATTATCCACAAAAAAGGAATATTTGTCACTTGCTGCTCCCGGCTGAATGGAAGTAATATCCAAATGCTCGGTATCAAGTGTATCGATAATTTCAACATTATACGCGGTATCGAGGCCTGTATTTTGAAATTGAATGGTATAATCCAGCTCATCGTTGGGAGATATGAGATGATAAGGTCCAACACCTGATGGTTGTGCACTTTTCTGGTTCGGATAAATTGATGATGTAATTAAATGACAATCAATTTCAACCCACTCATCGGCATCGTCCTGTACCACAGGAATTATTTTATTAAATGAATATGGAGGATTGCCACACAGCTCCTGAAAATCTCTAGGTTGACTTTCACCCGGGTGCCCTGCATTTTGAGGCGCTTCCACACGGTAGGTGGCTCCGGTTGTCGGTTGATTAATTATAATGCTGTCACCTGAATCCAAATCGATAGTTACTTCACCCATCAGCAAATCATCCTCATAAATCGTTACAGTATTATTGACAATCATATCCCCCTGACCTTCGTTCTTGACAACAAATTTTATGGTATCATTAGTGGCATTACAAGTTCCTGTTACACTAAGATCAGATAGATCCCAAATCGGATCTATTGGTTCGCATGTAGATGCTGGAAATACATTTGCTTTTACGCATGCAGTTTGATCAACCAATGCATTACATGAAATTGAATCAGTAATCAAAAAAGTACCATGCTCGCCAGGGGAGATTGTTCCTACGTCAAAATGAAAAGTATTTCCATTCACTGAAGTCCATGGCAGCGTACTAAACAAAGGAATTATTTCAGGATCAAAGGTTATTTCAATGTATGTATTGAAAGCTGTTAACGTCCCCTTGTTACCGTACTCTATTGAATATTCGTTGTTGCCTGAACAAATCAGCTGCCCACCAGTAGCAATATCAACATAGGGCAAGGGGCAATATGAAATAATCTGATTTGGGAAATTGAGTTCGTTGAATGTGTCTGTTGTACTTAGAATGGTTACCAATTGCATATTACCATTGCATGGAAGCGACCAGAGCAGATTGTTTATATTAACCTGCGATAGTTGATAGGTACCTGGAGTATCAGCAGTGAAAGTGTAATATCCATTAGCGTCAGTGCTCGTATAGTATTGACCAGAGTTTATTTGGATCAGCCGGCCTGCTAAAGGTGGCTCACCGAAATCGAAAATACAATCACCATCAAGATCTTCAAAGGAGTATCCCGCAATATTATAAGGCATGCATTCGCTATTAGGGGAACACAAAGGAGGCAGTGGTTCATTGCAATTGTAAAATGTTGAACCGTTAGGAATATTGGGCATACACTTAATGGGAGTATTGCAGAAAATTAAGCGAATGCTGTCTGGCAGAGGGGGCAGGCACTCGATGGGGTTATAACTTAAATCAACCTCACAAGAAAATACCGGCCCTGGAAAAGGAAGTAATTCAGTGATGACATTGTCATGTGCTGAAAGCGTATTTAAAGTAACAGGTAAAACAGGCAGTGTGGTAATTTGATTTGTTGCACATCCCAGGTAATCTAAATTGGGAGGCAATGCTGGGAGTATTTGCAGCAAATTGGTAGCGCACCTAAGCTCTAATAGTGTTGATGGCAAATCAGGAAGAGAGGTAAGAAAATTATCATTACAAGATATTGAGATCAATCCTTCTGGTAAGGATGGTAAGGAAGAAAGGTGATTGTTACTTACTACCAAATTAGCAAGTGCAATAGGTAAATCAGGCAGCGATGTAAGCTTATTGCCTGCGGCACCAAGAAACGTAAGGCTTGTTAGTTCTGGAAGTGATGAAAGTTTATTATTCCCACAGTTAAGCACCTTTAGTGTTGCGGGCAGCGGAGGCAGTTCGTATAATAAATTGCTGCTGCAAAACAACTGCGCAATTGTAGGAGGCAAGGCCGGCAAAACAGAGAAATAATTATCATTTATATTTAAGGTTATAATGCCAGCAGGCAAAGGAGGTAATGCAGTTAAAGAATTTCCATGGCAATCAAGATTATCTAAATTATCGAAGTATTGAACACCAGTTAAATCCTGTATGGCAGCATTGAATATATTTAGGCTGCTGAGGTTTGTAATTGTTGAACATGTAGTATCCAGATTGTTTCCAGACATACATCCTGGAAAATTATTTTGAAGAAAAGCAGCGAAATTCGGATCTGGAATGTTAACAAATTGTGCATATCCCTTAAGGCTTAACAAGACTGAACACAAGATGGTAACCAGTACTTTCTTTGCCGGAGAGAAATTGTATTTACATTGTAAAAGCTCTTTCATAAGAAGGTATCTGTTAGAAGCTTGCCCAAAGTTGAACTACTTATTTTGGTAATTCAACCAGAAATTCTGCTGTTTGTTTGAATAATTATTTCAAGATTTAATAGTTTTACAGCAATTATATGAAGGGAAGCAAGGCTTCGAAATTACATTAATTGTTTGAATTTTTAGTTCCTTTTATGGACAATTCCAAAATTGTGGGTCTCTTACGTGATATGCCTGAGCCAGAGATGAAAGCACTGCGCCGATGGATTAAGATACATAGTGGCAAAAAAGATGCATACCAGCTTTTTGAATACCTTATAAAAAACTTAGCTTCAGAAAACCAGGAGAAGCTAACAAAGCAGTTGATTTTTAAGGCATTATACAGAACTAAATCATACAACGATCTGAAGCTTCGTTACATGAATTTTGAGTTATTTCGAATGTGTGAGGATTTCATTGTCTTTCAGAGCACTTCTCAAAATCAACATCAGTATCAGCTTTCTCTTTTACAATATTACAGAAAGCGCTCTCTGCCTAAGCTTTTCGAGCAGACATATAGCTCCTTCAAAGACTCGCTGAATGCTCAAGCCGTGCGAGACAGTGATTATTTTTTTATTAGTATGAGTGTTAACAGTGAATACAATAAATTTCTAAAGTCAAAGCAAAACCGCGGTATAGAACCTAATATTCAAAAATTATCTGACGATCTTGATATATTTTATTTGCTTAATAAACTGAAAGTATACAGTGAAGCCTTGAATTATAAAAATATTCTGCAGGTTGAGTACAACATTCGTTTTGTTGATCACCTGTTGAAAGAAATTCAGCAGATTGGTATGGATGACTATCCTGCTGTTAAAATATATTATTATGCGTTGCTCACACTGCTGGAAAATGAAAATGAAGATCATTTTCACGAGTTGAAAAAAAACATTCTACAGCATAGGAAAATTTTTGCTATAGAAGAGTTGCAGGGAACATATGCGCTTGCCCGAAACTATTGTATTAAAAAAATCAATCTTGGAAATAAAAAGTTTGTGCGGGAGCTATTTGAGCTTTATCAGTTGGAGCTGGAGCTGATCAAAGATTCAGATAATTTAGAGTTACCGCCTGCCATTTATAAGAATATTATCACTCTTGCATTTATGCTTAATGAGTTAGAATGGACATTTCATTTCATTGAAAAATATACCCAACATTTGCCAGAAGAACATCGTGAATCTCACTATAATTTCAATATGGCGACGTACCATTTTAAAAAGAAAGAATATGATCAGGTCATCCAATTACTCAGCCATGTAGAATATCACGACTTTTTCATGCAGCTCAGCGCGAAATCACTTTTGATGAAGACTTATTTCGAATTGAAAGAATATCTCCCCTTTGATTCTCTCGTTCACAGCTTTAAAATATTAGTACAGAGCAAAAAGGTTCTCGGCTATCATCGTGATAACTATATTAATTTTATAAAGTATTGCAGAAAATTGTTATTCCATGATAAGCTTTCGTCAAAGGAGCTGTCGAAGCTTGAACAGGAAATTTCTGAAACAAAAGAATTGGTAGAAAAAGACTGGCTGCAGGAAAAGCTTCAGGGACGCAGCAGCAGCAGATCATAAAACTCATGTTTTGTCAGTTCCACAATATCTCCGGGGATCATCTTAGTTATATTAATTTTTTCTATAGCAAAACGTATTAAACGAAGGGTGGGATGCCCCACCTTTGCTGTCATTTTTCTTATCTGACGGTTTTTCCCCTCAGAAATTGAAACCTGAAGCCATGAGGTGATAGGATGTTTTAAATAATTTACAGAAGGATTCCGCTCTGGTAATGCAGGGCTTGAAATTGTTCTCACAACAGCGGGAAGCGTTTGATGAAGTGTCCCTTTGAGATTAATCGTTACTCCATTTCGGAGGCTGCTGAGCGCACTGTTATCAGGTGTTCCCTCCACTTGTATCCAATAGGTTCGCATATGTTTTCTTCCTGGATTCAGGAGTCTAAGGTTAACTGCCTTGTCATTGGTAAGCAGCAACAGCCCTTCGCTGTCGTGATCAAGTCTGCCTATCGGATAAACATCTTTAGGAAATTCAAAGAGTGACGCAAGTGTATCATGCTCACCTTCTGGCGTAAACTGAGAAAGCATGCCATAGGGCTTATAAATTTTATAATATTTATACTGCATGATCCGGTCAAAAATAGATAATATCCTTTATGCAAAAATTCTTCGAAAGAATCGTTTCATTCATTATTCTAATCAGGTTTAGCAACTAACATTAGTTTATTGAATCAATTCACTAACGTTACTATTTTTGCGCCCTCTAAATCTTTCCTGTGGATCAATCATTGTATTTGCATGCTTATAAGCTAATGAGTTATGTAAAATACATGGCGCACACATATGATGAAAACCGTCAGGTATGCAAGTACGTGCACTCTACCTCACGTGGCCACGAGGCCATCCAGCTCGCAGTAGGATTGCAGTTGAAACCATATGATTATTGTGCTCCATATTATCGCGATGAAAGCATGCTGCTGGGATTAGGTTATCAGCCCTATGACTTAATGCTTCAGCTTCTCGCCAAGGCTGATGATCCTTTTTCCGGCGGCAGAAGCTATTACGCACATCCATGCATACGGCGTTCTGATATGCCCACAGTTCCTCATCAGTCTTCTGCTACGGGCATGCAGGCAATTCCTGCTACAGGTATGGCGCAAGGCGTACAATATCTGGAGAAGCGAAACATGTTGAACACAACTGATCATCCTGTCGTCATATGTTCATTCGGAGACGGCTCTATTACGGAAGGCGAAGTTTCAGAAGCCTTTCAATTTGCTGTTCTGAAAGAGCTTCCTATAATATATTTAATCCAGGATAATGAATGGGGAATAAGCGTCTCTGCTGAAGAGATGCGCACGATGGATGCTTATGAGTTTGCGGCTGGCTTTAAAGGAATGAAGCGGGTAAGGGTTGATGGAACCAATTTTAAGAAATCTTATGAATGTATAAAAGAAGAAATAGCTTTTGTGCGCGAGACAAGAAAGCCTGTGCTTATTCACGCGAAAGTTTCATTGTTGAATCATCATACTTCCGGAGTAAGAAAAGAGATGTATCGTTCGCTTGAAGATCTTGAGAAACATCTGATAAACGATCCACTGCCAGCTCTTCGTAAATTTTTATTGGAAAATGGATTGGTGGAAGAGATCCTGGATGAGGTGGATTCTAAAGCAAAGGTTAAAGTAGAACAGGACTTTTATCGTGCTATGCAAGCTTCAGAGCCAGATGTGGAGAGTTTAATGCTTCATGAATTTGCCCCCACGTCAGCACTGGATGAAAAAGGCATTCGCAGTCCTGCCGGAAGAGAGCGTGTAGTGATGGTTGATGCAGCACTTCACGCCGTAGATGAAATTTTAAAAACGTATCCGGAAGCAATTTTTTTCGGCCAGGATGTGGGGAGAAGGTTAGGTGGAGTTTTCCGTGAAGCAGCTACACTCGCCGACAAGTATGGTGATGATCGGGTTTTTAACACAGCTATACAGGAAGCATATATTGTTGGAAGCACAGCAGGTCTATCGGCGGTTGGTGTAAAGCCTATTGTGGAAATTCAATTTGCGGATTATCAATGGCCTGCAATGAACCAGCTAATAACAGAACTCTCCAAATCCTGTTACCTCACCATGGGCAAGTTTCCTGTGCAGGCTCTTATTCGGATTCCCATTGGTGGATATGGTGGGGGAGGTCCATACCATAGTGGGTGCCATGAATCCAGCATTCTTGCCTGCCGTGGAATAAAAGTGGTATATCCATCCAACGCCGCAGATTTAAAAGGATTGATGAAAGCAGCGTTTCTTGATCCTAATCCTGTAGTGATGTTTGAACATAAAGGATTGTACTGGAGCAAAAATCCGGGAACAGATGAAGCAAAAAC